>JAEWAA010000012.1 GCA_023391955.1 Bacillota bacterium
CCTCTGCCCGGCCCCAGACCAAATTCCCCCTGTGGGGCTTCAGCTTGTCCATCATCCTGGCCAGATCATCCGCCCCCATTTCCCCAGACGCACCGTTTTTGGAGACGACGGTCATTTCCCCATTTTCGTTATACAAAAAAACAGAGCGGATCGTCGGCGCATCCACCAAGAGCATAATCAGCTGCTCCTCCACATACTTGCGGTTCTTATATTCCGTATAGGGTTCGTTTGGAGAAGCAGTATTCTCTCTTAAGAATTGCTCGATATAGGGATTGAGGATAATGGATTGGGATACACGGTTGATTTCCTGGAAGGACATCTCCAGTCTGGCCAATGCCTGTTCGTTGGCGATGGAGAACTGCTTGCTGATTTCATCCTCCATTAACTGGATGTTGGACCGGTATACCATCCAGCCTGCCAAGGCAAAGGCAAGTGCTACCATACATGAGAGCAGCACGATCAGCTTGATCTTGAAGCTGCTCTTTATTTTACGGGCTATATAACCCGGCCAGCTTGTTGGATGCAATCGGCCCCCTCCTTAAATATCAATTTGTATTATAAAACGCTTCCTTCCCCGTAAACAAGGTTTTCCATAGACCTGTCTACTTGGGAAGGAAGCGCGCCACATCAGCGTTCCGGTTCAGCCGTATTATTTTAGAGCTTCATACAAGGCAATAAGAGTTAGAGACTGGCCATATGCCATGGGCATGATGGTGATGTTTTTATAATGCTCCTTGTCCATGCCCATCCCGGTTCCGGCCGATACATTCAACACGGTTCCGTCTTCGCTGATATTTTGGCAGACCGCCTCAATGGCCTTGTCCGCAACAGCCTGATAGGAGGAATCCAGTAGCCCGGTTTTGATGCCCTTGAGGATACCCGCGGCGATGGCAGCCGATCCGGAAACCTCTTCATAGCTGGTCGGGTCCTGAAGAACCGTATGCCAGAGGCCGGAAGCGGCCTGGAGCGGAACCAGGGCATTGACCTGTGCCTTATACGTATCCACCAGGAAATGACGGACGCCCGGGTTCAACGTATCTGCGCAGGTTTCCAAATAATCTACCAACCCATAGGTAAACCAGGAATTGCCGCGGCACCAGAAGATGCTGCCGAAGTTATCGTTGCGCTCGAAGCTCCAGCCATGGAAGAACAGTCCGGTATGCTTGTCATACAGGTATTTGATATGAATCAGGATCTGGCGTACGGCTTCCTGCTCCCACTCCGGCTTGTTGAACTTGCGCCCCGCCTGGTTCAGGAACAGCACCGCCATAAAGAGGGTGTCAATCCAAAGCTGGCCATTATGCAGGTGGACTCCATCCCGGTTGCCGATGGCAGTGACGGTGTGCTGGAAACCGCCTTCTTTGGTTTTCGGCAGCTCATGAATAAGCCAGTCCGCATGATCCCGGCATAGCCGCTCCAGAGGTTCGGATGCTTCAAGCTGGTCTAAGAGCAGAACCAAAGCCAGGTAAGGGGCGGTTGTATTAATGTTCTTGGACGGCAGGCCCGCCTCCAGATTGCGGGAATACCAGTTCCAGAAGAATTCCGTGTACCGGTTGCCGCCGTTTGCCTTCTGCAGCTTATACAAGCCATAAAGGCCAACTCCCTGGGGCCAATCCCATTCCTCAATACCGAAATCCCGTTGCACAATCCCTTTTTTGGTATCGGCATGGACTACAGTTTTATCCTTTTCGTAGTCGCTTCCGCCCAGATTCATAAGCCTGTCCACAACCAGTTCGATTTTTTGCAGCAGTACTTCATTTGTCATGATGGATAAACTCCTTCTCTTACTTGTGTTGGGAACGGACCAGCTCCAGGATATCCTTGCCCAGGAAAGCTCTGTCCTTATTTTCTTTATACCAGGTATTCATGAATTCCTCAATTTGCTTGCCGCCGCCTCTTTCCCAGGCTGCTTTGGCATCCGCTACGGCTTGCTCAGAGGTATACTTGGGCCCGCCGATAATCCCTTTTGTAAAAATGTCCTTCATTTCCTTGTCCACATTGGTATTAACTACGACCAGATCACTCGGCAAAGTTGGCATATGCTCGTAGTGGCTCAGCGCAGGATACTGGGCATCGGGGTTGAGCAGGAACTCGTCGGCCTTCTTCAGCATCTCCAGACCTGCCTTCTGGTCGGGATCGCTCACATCGAACGCGGTAGTGGAAATCAAAAGCGGATTCTCAGGGATGGAGTAGAACATGGAATAGTCCGCAGCCCAATCCAGCTCCTTGGCATTCTTCGCAGGATCAATGACCTTGGGGAAGCCGTCCGTTCCCTTCTTCCAGTGCTCTCCTTCCATACCCTTCTTCAGAATGAGACTGGTCTCCGGCTGGATAATGAAATTAATGTATTCCATAGCAGCCTTGGGATTTTTGGTCGCGGCGTTGATTACCGTGGTCATCTGCACCGGGTTCACCACATGATGGACGTATTGCCCCATGGCAGACTTGGGCTGTGCCATCGGTGCGATCTCCGCCTCCGGAACAACCTTTTTGAGGGTTTTGACATCCGTAACTGTATTCTCAAACCAGTTGGTAATCGCCGGAGGAAGATAAATGCCGATTTTGCCGTTCAGAAAATCCTGCTTGGCTTTGGCGCCATTTTTGTCTGCCAGGTAATCCTTATCAATAAGTCCTTCCTCAAACAGCTTCTTCTTAAACTTCATCGACTCCAGCGTATTGTCCCAGGTCCTGACAATTTTGTCGTCACTGGAGATTTTCCAGCCGTAGGAGCCGAACATGGAATCCACCATGCCGTCAGAGGTGTAGCTCATATTGGTTCCGTACGTATCCTTCTTGCCGTTGCCGTCAGGATCCTGCTCTACGAAGGCCTTCAGCACAACCAGCAATTCGTCGGTAGTTTTCGGAACCTCCAGCTTCAGCTTCTTCAGCCAGTCCATCCGGATAAAGGCTACACTTTGCAGATGGGGTTCATTGATTTTGCCAATTTCATAAAGCTTGCCGTCCGGCTTGGTGCCGATTTTGCGGAGTTGGGGGTATTTCTCCAGCAGCTTCTCATATTCAGGCGCATATTTCAAATAATCGTCCAGCGGCATCAGCTGCTTCTGCTGGTACAAGGAATTCCGGAACCCGGTATCATAATCATTGACAACATCAGGCGCACTGCCCGAAGCGAACAGCACATTCAGCTTCTTGACCGATTCTGCCCGGGCAATAGGCACATACTTGGCCGTAACGGGAGAATGCTCATTGATCCACTTGGTCCAGCGGTTGTCCTCAACGGTTCCCTCCGCTGCGGGAATATTGCCTCTGTCATAGTTGGAAACCGTGATTGTCGCTTTTTCCTCGGCTTTTCCTTTGGTTCCCTCTTCCTTTTGGCTGCAGCCCACTGCCCCTGCTGCCATCACCGCCGACAACCCCAATGCCACTGTGACCTTCATTTTTGTTGCGGATGATTGTCTTTCCATGTGGAGTCCCCCTTCATCTATGATTGATTTCATTACTACCCTTTAATAGAACCAAGCATAATCCCTTTGACAAAATACTTCTGCAGGAACGGATATACCGCCAGCATAGGCACAACCATAACCATAACGCCAACCGCCTTCAGCTTTTCGGACACCATTTCCTGCTGCTGCATCATATCCATGGCTGACACATTGAAGTTCCCTTGAATCTGCAGCATACCCTGGACGATAACAGTCAAATTCTGCAGGTTCGTCTTATTGATGTAAAGGATGACGCTCATGAACATGTTCCAGTAGCCAACGCCATAGAACAGCGTCAATGTAGCCAGCATGGGAAGTGACAAAGGCAGGATGATGCGCGTCAGAAGCTGAACCTCACCGCAGCCGTCGATCTGGGCAGAATCCGCCACTTCCCCAGGGATGCTCTCAAAATAGCTTTTCATAATCAGCATATTATACGTGCTGATCAACCCGCCAAACCAGAGAGACCAGTAGGTATTGGTTAAATGCAGATTGTTCATCACCAGATAAGTGGGGATCATGCCTCCCCCGAAGAGCATGGTGAACAATGCGGCTGTTGTAATCGGCTTGCGGGCATAGAGATACCGGCGGGACAAGGGATACGCTGTCAGCACAGTAGCCAGCATGCTCAACAAGGTTCCGAATAAGGTAATGGTTACACTGTTTGTAAAAGCGCGGAGGGCCGGTGTATTCTCGAAAAAGTATCTGTACACGGTGAAGTCAAGCCCCACCGGCCAGAACCAGACCTGCCCCAGATCAACGGCATGTCCCGAGCTTACGGACAAGGCAATCAGATGCAGGAATGGCAGGATACAGGTGAGCGAAATCAGGATCAATACAATATGAATGAAGATAACAAATACTTTTCCGCCTGTGGATTCCTTCAAGAGGATGTCCCTCCTTTTCTTAGAATAGTCCCTGATCGAATTTACGGGCCAGCGCGTTGGCAGACAGCACCAGCACCAGACCAACAAAGGATTCGAACAACCCCATGGCTGTTGTCAAACCAAACTGGGCCTGCTGGAGCCCTACTTTATACACGTAGGTGCTGATGACCTCCGCTTTCTCCAGGACCGTAGGATTCTGCAAATTGTAAACCTGGTCAAACCCTACCTCCATCAGGCGGCCCATCCCAAGGATCAAGAGCAGGATAATGGTAGAACGGATGCCCGGCAGGGTGATATGCCAAATCTGTCTCAGCTTGCCTGCACCGTCCATCCCCGCGGATTCGTACAAGCTGGGATCAATGCCGGCAAGAGCGGCAAGATAGATAATGGCCCCGAAGCCCATTTCCTTCCACATACCGGATCCGATAAAGATGGCAATCCATGAGTTGGCGCGGTACAGGAACGGAACCGGCTCCATCCCCCAATGACCCAGCAGCTTGTTGATGGTGCCGCCGTCAATGGAGAACAGGGTCAGGACAACCCCGGCCACAATAACCCAGGACAAAAAGTGGGGCAGATAAATGATGGTTTGAATCCAGCGCTTCAACCAGTTTTTGCGGACCTCATTCAAGGCAATGGCAATAATAATCGGCGCAGGGAACCCGAAGATCAGGTTCAGAATGCTCAGGGTCAGCGTGTTCCAGATGATTTGCAGCGTAACGTGGGACTGGAACAAAATCTCGAAGTATTTCCACCCCACCCATGGACTGTGCAATATGCCGTCATGGAAATTATAATTTTTGAAAGCGATCACAAGACCGCCCATAGGCAAGTAGCGGAAGATCAAATAATAAAGGATTCCCGGTATTAGCATGATAAATAGCGGGATATTCTGCTTGAACCGCTTTGTCTGGTAAAAAGCCTCTTTGGCTGCCGGCACTTGTCCTGTTCCGACAGCGGGTGGCGCTGTTTTCATGGTCTCTCCTTCTTTCTGCAGAATTTCGATGTTGGATGGGATGTTTATAATGTACCGCGATTTTGTAATGCATGGCCTTAAGAATCTTTAGGTGTTTCTATACGATTTTTGTTTCCCTGTTTGGCGGTTTCACCAAAAACAGCAAAAACCTGCGGAGATTCCGCAGGTTTCGATGTCTTATGATAACCCGGAGTATGCAACCCGGTCAGGTCAACAAGGTAATGGCCAGCAAATTGTACAGGACCAGCGGCAGAATCGCCCCGCCGGGGTTCACCGGACCCGGACCATAAAAGCCGCCGTAGGGGAAGAACCGTTTGTTCAGCTCTTCATCCTGGGCAAGGCTCAAGTACACATTTCCATCGTCGATAAAGACGATAATTCCTTCATATTCATGCCCGTCTATGGTTTTTACCATGACGTGACGGTTCATTAACCGCTGCTTGCAGATGCCGTGCAGCTTCTCCCGCACTCCTTTGACAGCGTCCACATGCTGATTGTCCGCCTGGTACACCACCTGACCGGGGGTATAAAGGTTATTAGACATGATTCCCTCTCCTTTTGGATTGTATTTACCAGCGGTTGTTGAGCCGGTTCTCCAGCCAGGCCACAGCCTGGTACATCAGGGCCGCCACTACGGCAATAACCAGCAGGCTGGCAATCACCAGAGTGAAATTGAACACCTGAAAGCCATATATGATCAAGTAACCCAGCCCTTCCTTGGAAACCAGAAACTCGCCAACGATCACGCCGACCCAGGCCAGCCCTACGTTTACCTTAAGGGTGGACACAATCGTAGGCACTGATGCGGGAAAAACAGCCTTGCGGAAAATCTGTGTTTTCCCCCCGCCGAATACCCGGATCACCCGCAGATAATTGGCATCCACTTCCTTAAAGCTGGAGTACACCACCAACGTGGTGATGATGACGGTAATGGCCAGCGTCATCCCGATAATGGAGGTATAGCCGGGTCCCAGGCCCACGATAAACAACGGTCCCAGCGCTACCTTGGGCAGGCTGTTCAAAACAACGATGTACGGGTCCAGCACACGCTCCAGAAAGGGAGACCACCAGATCAGCACCGCCAATGCCGTTCCCGCCACCGTACCCAGAATAAATCCAACCAGGGTCTCCCACACGGTAGCACCAATGTGGGGAAGCATCTCGCCGGTTGAAATTTGCTCGTACAGCAGAGTGAAGATCTTGCTGGGATAACTGAACAGCAGCACATCAATCCACTTCAGCCTTCCGGCCAGCTCCCACAGGCCGAAGGCACCCAGCAGAATCAGCAGCTGAGTCAGGCGTACAAGGCGGTTGCGTTTCTTTTGCGCCGCGCGGTACTCTTCCCAGACCCGGCGGGTGAGAGACACAGGTGGAGAGGATTCCTTCATGGTCCGGGTCCCCCTTTCCGTTCGGCCGCATCCTTCTCAATCGCCTCGAACTCCTGCCAGATGGTATGAAACAGCGGATGAAATCCCTCCGCCTCCCGGGCCAGAAACGGCGATTCCTTGCGGATAACCTCCGGAACCGTGATCTCTCTGCGGGTCCGGCCGGGATTGCGGTCCAGGATAATGATTCTGTCACTCATGGCAATGGCTTCGGAGATATCATGGGTGACCAGCACCGCCGTTTTCCCGTGTTTCTTCAGGGTCATGGCCACCAGATCCTCCAGCTGCAGCTTGGTCTGGTAATCCAAGGCAGAGAACGGTTCATCCAGCAGCAGGATATCCGGCTTCACCGCAAGAGTTCTCACCAGCGCCACCCGTTGGCGCATCCCGCCGGAGAGCTGGGAGGGATAACGCTGCAGAGTGTCCGCCAGTCCCATTTCCTCCAGAAGATGCAGGGTGTACTCCTTGGAATCCTTCGTAATGGCTTTGCGGAGCTCCAAGCCCAAGAGGGCATTATCCCAGATGGTGCGCCACGGGAACAGATAATCCTGCTGGAGCATGTAGCCGATATGCGGCGAAGGCCCCTCCAAAGGAGTTCCATTGACCTCCACCTGCCCGCCTGCAGGTTTGAAAAGTCCCGCCATAATGGACAGCAGGGTGGTTTTGCCGCAGCCGCTGGGAC
>JAEWAA010000034.1 GCA_023391955.1 Bacillota bacterium
TCACCGGCATCAGCTTGGACCGGAGAGTATCGTTGGGCGCATGGATGGAGATGGCCAGATTAATCTGGGTATCCTCTTCCGTAAACTTGTAGATAGCCGGAACGATGCCGCTGGTGGACACGGTAATGTGCCGCTGGCCGATGTTCAGCCCCTTCTCATGGGTCATGAGCCGGAGGAACTTCATGGTGGACTCATAGTTTTCGAAGGGCTCTCCGATGCCCATTACTACAATGCTGGACACCCGCTCCTCTGTTGCGTCAAGCAGCTGCTGGGACTTGACAATCTGGGCCACAATTTCTCCGGGACGCAGATCCCGCTTCAGGCCTCCCAGGGTGGACGCGCAGAAGGTGCAGCCGATACGGCAGCCTACCTGGGTGGTGACACAAACGCTATTGCCGTAGTTATGCTTCATGATGACCGTTTCAATGGCGTTTTTGTCCTGCAGCTCAAACAGGAACTTCACCGTACCGTCCTTGGACTGGTAACGGTCGATTTCCTGGAGGGTGACAAATTCGAACTGGGCAGCCAGCTTTTCACGCAATCCCTTGGAAAGATTGCTCATTTCCTCGAAGGACGAAACCCGTTTGACATAAAGCCAATCGAATACCTGTCCGCCGCGGAAAGCCTGTTCGCCGTTGTCCTTCATCCACTGCTGCCATTCCTCCAGCGAATAATCATATACAAAAGGCTTCATATTCTCACAACCTGCTTTTTTAGATTTCGTATCTCGTGAGTTTGTCCGGAGGCGTACTCCCGGACAGTCTCCACTATATTATTGTAACGAAAAAAGGCGGGACAACGCAATCCCGCCCCGCCGCTGCCGGAAAAAGTTCCTTGGCGGACCGTGGTTCCGCTAATTGGCGGGAAACCGCCGGTTTCCCTTTTACACGGACACTTAAAGCCGCTATTTGTTGAAAAACAGGGGGTTTGAGCCCGGGAAGCTTACCCCTGCCGCCGCAAACGGGCGATAAAGAAGCCGTCCGAGCTGTATTCCTGGGGCAGGAGCTGCAGCATACCCGCGGCACCTGCTTCTGCTGCTTTACCCGCCGGGAGCAGCCCCTCCGGGAACGGCTCCAGCACAAAACCCGGCTCCTCGGCCAGGAAACGCTGGACCTGCTCGGCATTTTCCTCCGGCTCCGTGGTGCAGGTGCTGTAAACCAGCACCCCGCCCGGCTTCAGCAGCTTGTGGACGGCTTGCAGAATGCTCCGCTGGAGCCCTGCGATCTCCGCAATGTCCCCTTCGGTTTTGGTCCACTTCAAATCCGGCTTGCGCCCGATAACTCCCAAGCCTGAGCAGGGTGCGTCCAATAGAATCCGGTCGAAGCTGGCGGCTGGAAACTTCTCGTCCAGCTTCCGGGCATCCGACACAACAGTCCGTATGTTCCGCAGCCCCAGGCGGTTGGCTTGGTCCCGGATCAGGGCTTCCTTGTGTTCGTGAAGATCCGCCGCCACTACTTCACCCTTGCCTCCCATAAGCTCGGCCATATGGGCCGTTTTCCCTCCGGGGGCGGCGCAGCAGTCCAGCACGCGCATCCCTGCTTCAGGCGCCACAACACGGGCTACCAGCATGGAGCTTTCATCCTGGATGGAGAATTCACCGGCGGCGAACAGCGGATGTCCGCCCAGCCTGCCGCCGGAAACAGCCACCAACCCATCCGGCGCAAGCAAGGAGGGTTGGGTTTCCACTCCTGCTTCCGCCAGACGACCGGCAAGCGCATCACGCCCGCCCTTTAGCGGGTTCACACGCAAGCTCACCTTAGGCGGCTCGTTGTTGGTCCGGCACATGGCACGGGCCACTTCCTCCCCGTACCGGGCGAGCCAGCGGTTGACCATCCATTCCGGATGGGATTCCTCCAATGCAAGCCGCTGTGCGGGAGGCAAATCCTCCGGCAGTGTCAAACGCGCCTTCTCCCGCAGCACATTGCGGAGAATGCCGTTGACCAGACCGGCGATACCGGCATGGCCCCGGCGTTTGGCCAGCTCCACCGCCTCGTTGACGGCAGCATGGGGAGGAATCCGGTCCAGGTAGCGGATTTGGTAAAAACTCAAGCGAAGAAGGCTCCGAACCCACGGTTGGAGCCTTTCCAGTCCTTTGGAGGCGAAACGCCCCAGGAAATAATCTATGGTGTTCAACCGCTGGATGGTACCGTAAACCAGCTCCGTGGCCAAAGCCGCCTCCTGGCGCTCCAGCTTCAGCTTCTCCAGCGTTTGGTTCAAGAGCAGATTGCTGTAAGCCTGATCCTGCTCCACCCGGGTCAGCACATCCATGGCCGCTTCGCGTGCCCCGGGTTTCTTTCCCGGACGATTCATCGAACCTTTAGTCAACGTCTTGCTCCTCCTGATCCATGATAAACTTAAAGCCCGCCGTCCGGCGGACCAGCTGCGATCCTGTCCCCTTGGGCGGGCGGTGTGGAAACAACAAGAAATTCAACCGGCTCCCCCGAAAGATTCATCATCTGATGGGGGATACCCGGGGGAATTTCCAATCCCTCCTGGGGATTCAGCACAACCGGAACCCCAGCCGACTCCAAAACCGCCTGCCCGGACAACACGAAGAAAAACTGTTTGGACAGGCTATGGTAATGCCGGACCTCAGCCGTGCCGGGCGGCATTCTTTCATGGATGACACTAAGCTGCCCATCCTTGACCAGATGCCAGCCGTCACAGTCTTCACCCCATATATAGTGCTCCGCGTTATCCCGGCTTATTTTCATTTGGTGTTTCCTTTTGCCCCAGCACGTCTCCCGGCTTCATGGTTGTCCCCATCCGGAACTGGGAAACAGGCATAGCTTTTTTGCCTGCAGGCTGCACCTCTGTCAGCAGAACCGGGCCGTCCTGGGCCATAACCAGAATGCCCTGGTCCTCCACGGCCAGCACCGTCCCCGGCAGGGCCGGTGTACCGCCGGCTTTGCCCGGCTCAGGCAGGCGCGCTGCCCACAGCTTGAAGATCTCACCGTTCCAGGTAGTGGAAGCCACAGGCCAGGGACTAAGTCCCCGGATATGGTTCCATACCATCCGCGCCGGGCGGTTCCAATCCACAAATTCATCCTCCCGGCGGATATTGGGGGCAAGGATGGCTTCCTCATGCTTCTGCGGCTCCGCCTGAATCCGGCCCGCCAGAAGCTCCGGCAGGGTACGGCGCAGCAGTTCGGCCCCTTCATGGGCCAGCTTATCGAAGAGAACCCCGGTATTGTCCGCATCTTCAATGGGGATCGCCACACGGGAGATCATATCCCCCGTATCCATCCCCTTCGCCATGTATATGAGGGTCACGCCTGTTTCCGCTTCCCCAGCCATCACCGCATGATGGATGGGAGCGCCGCCTCTGTATTTGGGCAGCAGGGAGGCGTGGACATTGATGCAGCCGTATCTGGGCATCTCCAGCACTGCGTTGGGCAGAAACTGCCCGAAGGCAGCGGTAACGATCAGATCGGGCTTGTAATCGGCTACATGCCCAACGGCTTCCTCAAGCCGGATCCGCTCCGGCTGGAAGACGGGAATTCCGGCGCGAAGCGCTGCTTCCTTCACCGGAGGCGGAGTCAAAACCCGCTTGCGGCCCTTGGGGCGGTCCGGCTGGGTAACGGCAAGCACCACCTGGTACCCTTCCTCCAGCAGCACCTGCAGGGAAGGAACGGCAAAATCCGGGGTACCCATAAACACAATCCGGAGAGTATCCTTCACGCTCTTTCTTCCTCCGGATCCGGACGGTACACCCGTTCAGCCACGTCCAGGAACAGGACGCCGTTCAGGTGGTCCACCTCATGCTGGATGCAGCGGGCCAAAAGCTCCTCGCCCTCAATCTCGATTTCCTGGCCGTTGCGGTCCCAGCCCTTCACGGTGCACTTCTGGGCGCGGCGCACATCTCCTTGAAGACCGGGGATGCTCAGGCAGCCCTCAGGACCGAACTGCTCCCCTTCCTTCTTGATGATTTCGGGATTGATCAGCTCGATCAGCCCGCCGTATTCCTCACCGCAGTCCATTACAATGACCCGCTTCAAAATCCCCACCTGCGGCGCAGCCAGGCCCACTCCTTGGGCTTCATACATGGTGTCCGCCATGTCATCCAACAGCTTGTGGATGTTGGGTGTAATTTTGGGTACCGGTTTCGCATGCTCCCGCAGCACCGGATCTGGTTCTTTCACAATAAAACGAATCGCCATAAGGGCACCTGCCTTAACAGAGTTTTGGAATGTATAAGCGTTAAGCAAGAAACGTCCCGCGTTTCCCGCTACATTAACACCTGAGGATCCACGTCCACACTGATGGTCAGCTTGGTCTGCCGGCAAACCTCATCGAAGGCTTCCACAGCCCGCGCCACCAGGTCGGAGGCCGGTTGATCTCCCCGATATTTTACCATGCATTGGAACCGATATCTATCCTTGATTCGGGGAATGGGCGACGCAACCGGCCCCAGCACATCTAGAGCACGCTTTTGGGCTCCGCCCGCCTCTTCTATAAAGCCGGGAATCCCCTCTTCTCTGGCCAGCGCCTTCAGCCGGTTCACCATAGCCTCCGAGGTTTTGACCAGCAGGGCCAGCTCCGTGTGGCTTAAGGTAATGAGAATCAGCCGGCAAAACGGCGGATAACCGCCCCGTATCCGGTGCTCCAGCTCCTGCTCTGCGAAGCGGTGGAAATCATGGCCTCCAGCAGCGGTGACGCTGTAGTGCTCCGGCGTATAGGTCTGCACGAATACCTCACCGGGAAGATGATGCCTGCCGGCACGCCCCGCCACCTGGGTGAGAAGCTGGAAGGTCCGTTCCGAGGAGCGGAAGTCCGGCAGGTTCAGCATGGTATCCGCCGTAATTACCCCTACCAGCGTCACATCGGGAAAATCCAGTCCCTTGGCCACCATCTGTGTACCAAGAAGCACGTACCCCTTTTTTTGGCGGAATTGGGTAAGCAGCTTTTCGTGGGCGCCTTTCTCTGAGGTGGTGTCTACGTCCATCCGGATAACCCGAATGCCCGGAAACAGCTTCGCCAGCTCCTCCTCCACCCGCTGGGTGCCGGTGCCGAAATAACGGATATGCTCACTGCCGCACTCCGGGCAAACCGCCGGCTGCCGTTCTGTATACCCGCAATAATGGCAGCGCATCATGCTGGAGGTTTGATGGTAAGTGAGCGAAATATCGCAGTGGGGACATCCGGCCGTATAACCGCAGGAGCGGCACATCACGAAGGTGGAATACCCCCGCCGGTTTAAAAGCAGCACCGACTGCTCGCCTTTTTCCAGGCGGCTCTTGATTCCTTCGAAAAGGGGTTTGCTGAACATGGACCGGTTGCCGCCATACAGCTCCTGACGCATATCCACGATGCGAACGGGAGGCAATGGACGCCCTTCCACCCGCTCGGCCATTACAAGCAGCTTGTATTTGCCCTGTTTGGCTGCCTGCCAGGTTTCCAACGAGGGAGTAGCAGAGCCCAGCACAACGGAAGCGCCGGTGGCTCTCCCTCTGGCGGCGGCTACCTCACGGGCGTGATACTTGGGGCTTTCCTCCTGCTTATAGGAGGATTCATGCTCTTCATCGATAATCACCAGACCCAGCTTCTTAAAAGGGGCAAAAACCGCCGAGCGTGCGCCAATCACCACTCTCACTCGCCTAGCGGAGATTTTGCGCCATTCATCGTAACGCTCCCCGTTGGACAGCCGGCTGTGGAGCACCGCCACATCCGCCCCGAACCTGCCCTTGAAGCGCTCCACCATCTGGGGAGTCAGAGAAATTTCGGGGACCAGCACAATGGCTTCTTTCCCCTCATCCAGACAGGTCTGGATGGATTGCATATAGACCTCGGTTTTGCCGCTGCCGGTTACACCGTGAAGCAGAAACATAGTGTGGTTTGCCGCTTTTACCGCGTGGCAGATGCTGGCAAATACCTGTGCCTGCTCTACAGTAAGCGGCAAAGGCGAGGTTCTTTTGAAGCCTCGGTCAGCATACGGATCGCGGCCCACCTCCACTTCCTCCAGCCGGACCAAACCTTTATCCGCCAGACCCTTCACCGTCCCGGCTGTAACGTCCAACAAGGAGGTCAGCTCCGTCAAACGGATGGGATCCTGGTGATCGGCTACATACTCGAGAACCTGCCGCTGCCGCTTGGCACTAGCGGGAAGCTCCTGCCCGCGGAGAAGCATCTCCTCGGGAGACAGGCACGGAAACACCGTCAGCACTTTTTTGACAGCCATCCGGTCCTTCAGCACCTGCTCCTCGGCCAGAATGCCCTGCCTTACCCATTGGCGGAGTAGTGTCTCGGAACCCGGGAAACGCTCCAAAAGCTGCTCTACCGGCAGCATTCCCTTGCCCCTGCGGATAAACTCCAGCAGCTCCGTTTCTTCCTGGGTCATCAGACCGTAGGCAGCCAGGCCACCGTCCCGGAGCGTCTCCGGGCCAATGCCAACCCGGCGTTCTGCCTTGGCCTTCAGGGCAGCCGGAAGCATCGCCGCCAGCGCTACAGACAAATGGCAAAGATACGTCCGGCTCATCCATTCGGCCAGCTCTACCAGCTCGGGAGTCAAGGGCGGCTCCACATCCAGAACGTGGTCCACTGCCTTCAGTTTTCGGCTGCCGGCCCCGGCCGCATCCTCTGAAGGCTCCTCCGCCAAACCGACCACAAATCCCTGTACCACCCGGGGACCAAAAGGGACAGCCACCCGGCTGCCCACCTCCACCCAGGATGTATACCGGGCCGGAACTTCATAATCAAACGGACGGTTGGTTCCCTTAACAGGGACGTCCACGATAACCTTAGCAATCATTCTGCCTGCCCTTTCGCCGTGGGCCCCAGCTTCTCTGCCGCCAGCCGCATCAGCCGGAGCGCCGCCTCGCGTTTGGACACAAGAGGCAGCGGCAGAGAGGAGCCGTCGGAGCCATATATGGTAATAATATTGGTATCAGTGCCAAACCCGGCCCCTTCCGCGCTGACATCATTGGCTACCAGGAGGTCGCACTGTTTGCGCTTCAGCTTGCCCCGGGCATTGGCTTCCACATTTTCCGTTTCCGCGGCAAAGCCGATTAACAGCTGGCCGTTTTTCCGTTCCCCCAGCTCCTGCAGAATATCCGGATTTTTGACCAGCTCCAGGGTTAAGGTGTCCCCGGTTTTCTTGATCTTCTGCTCCTCTTGGCGGAGGGGACGGTAGTCTGCCACCGCGGCAGCCATAACGGCCACATCGGCAAAAGCATACCGGGACAGCACTTCCTCCCGAAGCTCCAGCGCCGATTCCACCTTCACCAGCTCCACACCCGCAGGCTCAGGTGCACTGGTCCGGGCAGCAATTACCGTCACCTCAGCGCCCAACTCCCGGGCCGCTTCCGCCACTGCAAAGCCCATTTTGCCGGAGGAGTCATTGGTCAGGTAACGGACGGGATCAATCCGTTCCACTGTGCCCCCGGCGGTAACCAGCACCTTTTTCCCGGCCAGGGGCCTGTCCGCGCGACTCGCCAGCAGCTGCTGCGCCGCAGCCACAATCTCCTCCGGCTCCGCAAGACCTGTG
>JAEWAA010000089.1 GCA_023391955.1 Bacillota bacterium
GAAATCCACAACTCCGTTGCCCACTTCGGTATCATCCCGTCCGTCGCCGAAGTCCTTGATGTGCACCAGGGGAACCCGTCCGGCATACTTCTTCACATATTCCGCCGGGGATTTACCGCCCTTATGGACCCAGCCCAAGTCAAACTGCATGGTAAACAGCTCTGCCGGAATGCGGGCCAGCATCTGGTCGATGATGGTTTCGCCGTTGACCAGCTTGAATTCAAAGGCATGATTGTGGTAGCCGTATTGCAGTCCGGCCTCCTTCACCAGCTCCGCGGCACGGGTCAGGAAGCGGATACGCTCGTCCAGCTCCTCTTCTGTCGGCACCTCGGATAAAGGGGAAGAGGGGGTAATGATGTACTTCAGTCCCAGCTCCTGGGCATATTCAATCTGCTGCTTCAATCCTTCCTCCATTAAAGCCATATCGGTAAAGTTGATTCCAATATGGGCTGAAGGCGCTTCCAGACCGCACTCGTTTAATACCGCTTTCACTTCCTTGGCCGAAAAGCCGAAAAATCCGGCAAATTCCACAGCTTCATACCCGATTTCCGCTACCTGGCGGATTGTTCCCAGAAAATCATCTTTGGTTAAATCGCGAAGCGTGTACAGCTGCAGTCCTACCTTGGGATTCGCCATTCCCTTCACCATCCGCTCTTATGTTTAAAGTTTAACGTTTACCCCTCCAGTATAGTGAAGCGCTCTCCAAAAACCTAGCAGCATTCTTGTGGTGTTTATATGTGATTTTGTCCTGAAGGCAGGAAACCTGCTATAATAGGATGGAATAGGGTAGAAACCGAGGTGATGGCTATGGTGAAAAAAAGAAATGCGCAGAACGCCGCCAAATCCAATGAACGCAGCGATGCCCCCGCAACCCTGAAGGATCTTCTGGATGCCGGCACTCTCAGCAAACTGAAGGCACAGGCGGAGGAAATGAAGGCGGAGGAAGAAAAACGCCGGCTGGAACAGAAGCAGCGGGAGGAAGTGGCCAGGGCTGCAGAGAAGAAACGCCTGGAGAATGACTTCGAGCATCTGCTGAACAACAGCAAGCTGGATTGGCGCAAGCATAAATAACCGCCATGCAAAAAGACTGTCCGAAAGGGCGGTCTTTTTACAAATCACCATAAACATACAGGCAGGTGTACGGATGACGGACAAACGAGTGCTGGTCATTGATGACGAATGGAATATGCGCAATCTGCTGCGAATCTATCTCCGCAAGGAGGGTTATCAGGTTACGGAGGCTTCATCGGGCAGGGAGGGGCTGGAATGTCTTGGCCGGGAAGCCTACGACCTGGTGGTGCTGGATATCATGATGCCCGACATGGACGGTTGGCAGGTGTGCGCCAAAATCCGGGAGGGTTCTGCCACACCTGTCCTGATGCTGACGGCACGTTCGGATACCCGTGACAAGGTCAGCGGCCTCAAGCTGGGGGCGGATGATTATGTCACCAAACCCTTCGAGCCGGAAGAGCTGCTGGCCCGGGCGGAAGCGCTGATCCGCCGCTCCCGGCAGCAGCCGGTATCCGGAAGTCCGGCCATTCCCGTTCCCCAGGTTGATATCGGAGGGTTTGCTGTTTATCCGGAGGCCCGGGAGATCCGCATTCACGGTTCATTGGTGGAGTTTACCCCGAAGGAGTTTGACATGCTGGCCCTTTTAGCCAAAAATCCGGGGCGGGCCTATTCCCGGGAATCCCTGGTGGAGCTGTTGTGGGGGTATGATTTTCCCGGGGAAACCAGGGTGGTGGATACCCATATCAAGAATATCCGGGAAAAAACCCAAAAGGCGGGTCTAACCTATAACCCTGTCCAGACGGTATGGGGAGTAGGCTATAAGTTTAATCTGCCTGGTCCCGGAGGCGCCCATGAAAGGCATTAACCGCATCGGGCTGAAGCTGGGGGCGGTTATTGCAGCCTTGCTGCTGATGGTAATCCTCGTTTTGGGCTTGGTCATCGACCGGGCCTTCACGAATTTTTACCATAACCGGATGAGCGGGGACGTGGATGAGCTGGCCCGCCATTTTGCATCCATGGCCCAGTCCCATGAAAGCGGAACGGATGAGCTGATTCACATGTTTGCTGAGTTTTCCAATGTGTCCATTTCTATGACGGATATGGAGGGTAAACGGACGGCGGAGCTGGGCAAGCTGAAAATCGCTAATACCGGATTTATTACGCCGCAAGCCTTGCAGGCTCTCCGGCAAGGGCAATCCTCCGCTTCGGAATACACAGATTCCGGGGGAGAACGGTATTTTGTTTCGGCTTATCCAATCAGAGAAGGGGAACACGGCGGAGCGGCGCTGTTTGTGCTGTCGTCCATGCAGCCGATGGAGGAGTCGTTGGGACAGGTCCGATTACTGATCGCGGTTTCCGCTGGTGTTGCTTTTGCACTCGCCATCGCTTTCAGCTATGCCGTGTCACAAATTATGTCCCGGCCTTTGGTACGGATAGAGCAGGCGGCGCGCTCCATTGCCCGGGGGAATCTGGAAGAGAGGCTGACCGTAGGCTCCCGGGATGAAATCGGCGCTTTGGCCGAAGCTATCAATGATCTGGCCCGGGATTTGCAGCATATCCGAGATACCCGCCAGGAGTTCTTCGCCAACATCTCCCATGAGCTGAGAACTCCCATCACTTATATGGAGGGATATGCCAATGTGGTCCGCGAGGAGCTGTATGAAACGGAGGAGGAGAAGCGGCAGTTTCTCGGAATCATCCAGCAGGAGGCGCGCAAGCTGAATGTGATGATCCATGATCTGTTCGAGCTGTCCAAGATGGAGGAGGGCAAAATCGATCTGGCACCGGAGCGGCTGGATATCGCCGGCCTGGTTAGGGACTGTGTCCAAAAGGCCCAATTAAAGGCCAGGGAGAAGCAGCTTCTCCTGGTGCAGGAGATAGATAGCCCTCTCCCGGCAGTACAAGGGGATGTCTTGCGGCTGGAGCAGGTGATGACGAATCTGCTGGACAATGCCATCCGGTATACGGAAGCCGGAGAGATCAGGGTACGTGCTGCCCCGGCGGAAGGGTTTGTGGAGATTGCGGTTCAGGATACGGGAATCGGAATTCCCGGGGATGAGCTGCCCTATATTTTCGAACGCTTCTACCGGGTGGAGAAATCCCGCTCCAGAGAATACGGCGGCACCGGACTTGGACTGGCCATTGCCCGCAAGCTGGCGGAGCTTCACGGCGGAGAACTGCTGGTTTGGAGCAAACCTGGAACCGGGACCCGGTTTACCCTCCGGCTGCCTGTCGCCGATATCTGAATTTCAACCGCAGGCACACGGTTTCCACATAATTTGCCCGTACAATAAAGCCAGTCCTGCCTGGATAGACGTGTGATGGAGCACACCGGCAGGGACGAATGCGCATGGTACGGGAGGACATTTATGTTAAGGAAAAAAACAGTGACGATGACCATTGCGGGAATGCTGCTTATGGCCGGGACCGCGTTGGCTGACGGGACGCCAGGTGCCGGGGTTCCCACGGAGCATGGCAGCGGACAAGGCGGGGAGAGCCATGATATGGGGCATGAAGCGGATACCCGCGGAAGCCACACTCAAGCTACATCTTCAGCTGGCTCCGAGCCGATCCCCGAAGAAACCTCCGCAGCAGAAGGCCACAGCCACGGCAGTGAAGCGGACCTTGTGGAAACCCCTGCCAATGTACGGGTTTTGGGCAGCTTCGCCGCGTTGAACGGCGCTTTTCTCATCATCGGCGCCTGGAACAAATTCGGGCCCAAGCCGGAGCGGACGGAGGGGCAGCAACATGAATAATCTGCTGCAATTTTCACCCCTGAAGCGTTTTATCCAGAGCCGGTGGTATCCCGGTTTGTTCCAATGGGCAGCCATGCTGGTGTTTGCCGTGATTGTAGTGGAGCTGGTGGCGGGAACCGTCAACCCCAGCCGCAACTTCGGCACCTCCATGACCTGGGTGCTGTGGTGGCCGGCCATTCCCGTCCTGTTCCTGGTTCTGGGACGGTTCTGGTGCGCTGTTTGCCCCTTCGGCAAGCTCAGTGACCTGGTCCGTAAGGCGGTTGGCACAGAACGGCCCATGCCCCGTTTTTTAAAGAAATACGGTGTCTGGTTCATTGACTTTTTCTTTATTCTGATCACTTGGTCCGACCATATCTGGGGGATTGTGGAGTCGCCCCGGGGCTCGGGTTATCTGCTCCTGCTGCTGACCACCATGGTGGTGGGGACGTCGGTTTTTTATGAGCGGCGGACCTTCTGCAAGACACTGTGTTTTCTGGGCGGGCTGGCAGGCAACTATTCGCGCTCCGGTATGCTGGCCCTCAGGGGAACACCGGAAATATGCAAAAGCTGCAAAACCCAGTCCTGTTACAGGGGCAATGAAAAAGCGGAGGGCTGTCCCATGTTTGAGTTCGTAAAAACCATGGACAACAGCGCCGACTGCAACCTGTGCGGCAATTGCGTCAAATCCTGCCCCAATGATTCCGTTCGTATCTCTCTGCGCAAACCCACCTCGGAGCTGTGGGGGATTGGGAAGCCCAAAATGGAGCATGCCTTTCTGGCAGCGGTGATCATGGGCATCGTATTCGTCCAGAACATCACCATGCTGGAGATCTGGCAGCAAATCCTTGGCGTTATCGGGAAGGTAACGGGAACCGCCAATTATAACGTGAATTTTACGGTAGCCTTTATCTGCTCCATGCTGATTCCCATCGGTCTGTTATGGGCAGCCGCCCGCCTTACCGCAGGGAGAGCCCAGCCAAAGGATGCAGTGATGAAAAATTTCATCCGTTTCGGCTATGCCATTATTCCGCTGGATCTGGCGGGCCACCTTGCCCATAACCTGTTCCACGCTTTTACGGAGGGCAAAGCCGTCTGGTTTAATACCGCCGGACTGTTCGGATATCCCTTGAACGGGGATTTGGCGCTTGCCTCCACTGGAGTGGTGCAGCTGCTTCAATATCTGGTGGTTGTGCTGGGTTTGGCCGGTTCCGCCTATGCGGTTTACCGGATCGGAGGGAAAGCTTCCTGGCGCAAGCTGCTGCCTTATTACGTCTTGATGCTGCTTTTGGCGGCTATCAATATCTACCTGTTCTCGTTGCCGATGATGCATCGGGTATAAGCAAAACGGCGGCTCCTCTCCAATGGGGGAGCTGCCGTCTTTGGCGGAATCCTCAGTAAGCTTCAAATTCCCTCATAATAGCTGTATTCATACCGCGCCGGTACACTGGTGGGAAAAGGATTCACATCGGCGATGGTGTACACTGGATAATGCTTTAATGCAAATTGGGTGTGATACAAATATTCCATTAGCAGCAGCTCTCCGTTTTCAACTCCACACAAGATTCCGCTGGTTCCGGTCCCGTTTTGCATGGATACTCCTACCGGACTCCCCACAAGCGACGCCGCTTTCATCTGCCAAGGCATGGACGGATTCCTCCCTAGATTAATAGCCGGTTTGCCCCTGTCAGGGCTGACGGCAATGGCACTATAGCCTATGAAGGCGGCAGCCATAAGGTGCCCG
>JAEWAA010000076.1 GCA_023391955.1 Bacillota bacterium
GAACGGGCTGGGTTTCCCATAGTTTCAACATTACCTAATCCCGGAGGGGTAGAAAAAATTATGAAAATAACGGCATGTCTTGTGGGCGGCGTTATGCTGGCCACCACTGTATTAACAGCCTGCGGTTCCGACGAAGGGCAAGGCGCAGGCACTGCAAGCCCGGCGGGCAGCGCCAGCCCTGCCGCCAGCCAAGCGGCCAAGGAAGACCTGAAGCCGCTTGACCTTACCATTGCCGTCCACCAGCCCGGCGAAATTCCTGCCAAAGGCAACCCGATGGAACAGGCCCTTGCCAAATACACCAACACCAATCTGAGCTTCCAATGGATCCCCACCTCCGGCTATGATGAAAAAATTAATGTCATGATCGCCTCCGGTGAGCTTCCCAAGCTGGTGAAGGTCAGCTACGTGCCTACCATTGTCAGCGCCATGCAATCCGGCGTGTTCTGGGAAGTGGGGCCGTACCTGAAGGATTATAAGAATCTGGCCGCCCAATCGGAAATCTATTACGACAACATCAAAGTGGACGGCAAGCTGTACGGCATTCCGGTTTACCGCGGCATTGGCCGTGCCGTGCTCCATTACCGCAAGGACTGGTTTGACGCTATGGGCCTGAAGGTGCCGAAAACCCTGGACGAGTGGTATAATGTTTTGAAAACGGTAGCAGACACCGACCCGGACAAAAACGGCAAGAAGGATACCTACGGCCTGATGCTGGATAAGAACTACAACCAGGGGGTTGCCTCCACACTGACCCGTCTGAGTGTAGCCCAAGGCGGCCCGAACAAGTGGAAGGTGGATGCCCAGGGCAATTTCACCCCGGAATTCATGACGGATGAATTTACCAACACCCTGAAGCTGTTTAAACGCCTGTACGACGAAAAGCTGATCAATCAGGATTTTGCCGTTACCGATGCATTGACCATCGACAAAACCTATGAATCCGGCCGTGTGGCCCTGCGGATCTCCGGCGGCAACGCCCAGTCCATGCTGACCAACCTGGTCAAGGTGGTCCCGACAGCAGCTATGGATGCGGTTCCCATGGAAGGAGCAGGCGGCATCCGGGTGCCTGGCGAAAGCGGCAACGCCGGTATTCTGGCCATCCCGAAATCCTCGGTTAAAACTGAAGCTGAGATGAAGCGGATCCTGACGTTCCTGGACCAGCTGCTTGAAAAGGAAATGGTGAACCTGCTGAATAAGGGTATCGAAGGCAAACATTATAAGGTGGAAGGTGAATTTACCGTCCAATTGGATAAGGATGCCGACGCCAAGGAAGTGAAGCCTTACCGGGATACCCTGCTTCAGCGCGGAGAGGCTTACAACATGGATAAGCCGATGAAGCAAACGGACCTGTTCCTGAAGAATAATAAGATTGTCTCCGACAATGACAAGTATGCCGTACCGAACCCGGCTCTGACCCTGGCCTCCGCCACCTATACGGAGCGGGGCAGCGAGCTGGAGCTGCAGATCACCGACGCCGAAACCAAGTTCATCATGGGCAAAATTGATGAAGCCGGCTGGAAGGCGGAAGTGGACAAGTGGAAGAAAAACGGCGGGGAAAAAATGATGGAGGAGTATAAGGCCTCTTACCTGAAGAGCAAGAAATAAAGCAAAGTAATATAAACAAGGAGCAACAGGAACCGCCCTTCCGGCTTTTAGCAGCCGGGGAGGGTGGTTCCTGGCTCTGTTTTCCGGCATAGTGCTCCGGCAGAGGACAAGAGAGAAAGGAAGGAGACGGACATGAGAAAGCTGCCCCGCCACCAGGAGAAAAGCCTCCGGCATACCTCTATTGCAGGCTTCCGCATTGCTATGGATTTTTACTCGGTTCATCGCCGGGAAGTGGAGGGGGGCTGGACGTACCCGCTTCACGACCATCCCTTGTTTGAATTGAATATGGCGCTGGAAGGAGAGCAGCATTTTCTGGTGGATGGCAGGGAAATTACGGTGGGCGCCGGAGAAATCCTGCTATTGAAGCCGGGGGAATCCCACAGCTGCAGCACCAAACCCGGGCAGGGGATGACCTACCTCTGCATCCACTTCGGTGTGGATGAGCCGGAGCTGAAGCTGCAGCTGGGACGGATCGGCCATTCTCTGCATGGACCGGGAAGCCCTCTGTGGGAGGTGCTTTACCCGCTGATGGCCAATTTGGGGGCACCTGGGATGATGGAGCAGGAGATCGGCGGGAACAAGATGAAAAGCCTGTCCTTGTGCCTGGAGCTGGTCTCCGCCTTGAGCCGGCTGCTGGCCGATCCCCCGGAGGGGTTCCTGCGGGAGACGGGGCGGTGGGATAGGCTGGCTATGGACATCGCCGATCAAATCGGCAGCCTTGCCTCCGAGCAGCCGCGTCTCGACGGGGAGGAGCTGATGAAGCAGGGCATCGCCGGCATCGCCCGAGAGCTGGGGTACAGCCCGGCTTATTGCGCCAGGCTGTTCAAAAGCGTATACGGCGTTTCCCCCCGGCAGTACCTGTCCACTGTCAAGCTGCGGGAGGCCCAGCTGCTGCTTCTGAACCGGGAGCTGACCATGGAGCAGCTTGCGGAGCGGCTGGGCTTCCGGGATGCCGCCCACTTCAGCAAGCAGTTCAAACGCTGGACGAAGCTGTCCCCGTCGGAATACCGCCACATGCACTGAACATTCCCCCAAAAGTGAAGCAGGACCTCCGCAGCTTAGTCCGATTATTTTTTGGGGAGCCCCGGTAAACCTCTAAATCATTTACTTCGGATTTGTACAAATCCCGGTTGGTTCTGTCCATGGGCACCGGCGGCGGAATGGGGTAGGATGAGGGCATCAGATGTATGGAAGGAGACTGTCCGATGCTGCAAAACCAGTTTTTCAACGCCCACCATTCACCGATTGGGGCTTATGCCAGCTTTACCCTGGGTTATCCGGGAGCTTCGGGAGGTTTCGATCTGGAGCAGGCCAAACCGCCCCGGGAGCATGTGTATGCCATTCTGGAGCAGGCGGAGGGAGAGGGTTATGAAGGCCTTCCTTTCTTCGGCGACAACTTTGACGAAAGCAAATGGTTTACGCTGGCGGAGAACGCATCAAACACGGAGGAGGAGAGTAAACCGCTGCTCCGCCCGTTCCGGCAGGACGAAATCCGCCGGGAGCTCCGGCTGGGGACGGATACCTGGCAGGCGGGGGATCTGACCCTCCGCATCCTGTCCCAGGCCCGTCCGGTGCCCAATCCGGAGACCGCCGGAGAAGCGGAGCTCCGGGAAACCTTGGTTCCGGCGGTGTTGGCGGAGATCACGGTGGACAACCGCAACGGCAGCCGACCGCGTAAGGCTATATTGGGCTATCAGGGGACGGACCCCTACTCCAATATGCGCCGTTTCGAGACCAGGTCCGGGATGAAGGGGATCGGGCAAGGCCGGCATACGGCTATCGCCACGCTGGACGGTAATGTCCAGTCCACCCAGCACAACACCATTGAGAAGATCATCCTGCAAAGCGCAGCCGGACATCCCGCCCAAAACGGCTTGGGCAGGGTTGCCGCTTTTATAATGGAAACCCCGGCAGGGGAAGTCCGCACCTTCCGGTTTGCTCTCTGCTTCTACCGGGGAGGTTATGTTACCGCCGGAGAGGACATGAGCTATTGGTACACCCGCTATTTCGCCAATATCGAGCAGGTGGCCCGCTATGCACTGGATCATTACCAAGCCATCAGCAAAAGCTGCACAGATGCCGATGCCCTGCTTAACGACGGCAAACTCTCGGACGACCAGCGGTTTATGCTGATCCATTCCATCCGCAGCTATTACGGGAATACCCAGCTGCTGGATTGGGCGGGACGCCCCTTCTGGGTGGTGAACGAAGGCCAATACCGGATGATGAATACCTTTGACCTGACCGTGGACCAGCTGTTTTTTGAGATGAGGATGAATCCCTGGACGGTAAAAAATGAGCTGGATGTATTCGCCGAACGGTTCAGCTATACCGACCAGGTCCGATTCCCCGGGGAGGAACGGCTGTATCCCGGCGGTATCAGCTTCACCCATGATATGGGGGTAGCCAATACATTTTCGGTGCCGGGGTATTCCACCTATGAACAGCCGGACCTGACCGGATGCTTCTCGTATATGACCCATGAGCAGCTGGTTAACTGGGTGTTGTGCGCCGCCGTATACGCCCACCAGTCCGGGGACAACGCCTGGCTGGAAGGGAAGCTGCCGCTGCTGGAGCAATGCCTGGCCAGCATGGCCAACCGGGATCATCCCGATCCGGAGCAGCGCAACGGCATCATGGGCCTGGACAGCTCCCGCTGCCGAAGCGGCGCGGAAATCACCACCTATGACAGCCTGGACGTATCTCTGGGCCAAGCGCGGAACAACATCTACCTGGCGGGCAAATGCTGGGCGGCGTATGTGGTATTGGAGCAGATTTTCCGCTCCAACGGCTTGGCCGAAGCTGCGGCGTTGGCAGCGCATCAGGCCGGACGCTGTGCCGGTACGCTGGCTGCCCAAATGACGGAGGGCGGATATATTCCGGCGGTTATTCATGAAAACAATGATTCACGGATTATCCCAGCCATAGAAGGGCTAGTCTTCCCCTATGCGGCAGGCTGTACCGCGGCACTGGACCGTGAAGGGCCGTATAAGGCTTACTTGGATGCGCTGGATTGCCACCTGCGGACGGTATTGGCGGAGGGGGTATGCCTTTTTGAGGATGGGGGCTGGAAGCTTTCGTCTACCAGCAATAACTCCTGGCTCAGCAAAATTTACCTGTGCCAATTTATCGCGCGGCATATCCTGGGTTTACCACGGGATGAAGCGGGACGCCGGGCGGATGCCGCACATGCAGCCTGGCTGACCGATCCCCGCAACGGCATCTGGAGCTGGAGCGACCAGATTCTGTCCGGCTTCGCCAAAGGCAGCAAATATTATCCCCGGGGCGTAACCTCGATTCTTTGGCTGGAGGAATAAAACGCAGTCTGCCCGGCCGGTGTTAGAGTTTGGTTAGCGGGATAGCGGAACCCGAATGTCCGCTATACCACCGCTAACTCACCAAAGGATGGAATAACGGAAGGCAACTTTCCGCTATTCCATCCTTTTTCCTCAAGAAGGTTAGCTTTCGGAACAATAAGGGCAAATGCGCTTCCCTTATCTGGTCGTGGGGGAAATTTCCGCTTTAATAACGGAAAACAGGCTTCCCTTATTTTGCAGCAAGCTTCCCACAACTCCAGGTCAGGTCTAATATTCCAACAAAACAATGTTTTGTGTTGCAAAACCATAAAAACCTAGTATAATACTAGGTATAAGGTTTGAATTCGGATAAGAGCGGAGTTGTTGGTCATGATATCTGCACAGGCAATTGCCGAAACATGGGTGAACGATCAGCTGGATTTATACAATTTGGCAGTCCGTCTGGGGGATATGGCATGGCAGCGGGAGATTCTCGCGAAACTTCGGGACGGGGAACGGCTGGTCCGGCAGGAAACGGAGCTCCGGACTCGTGAGGAGCTGTGGCGCCGGTTCGATGAGATCAACGGCAGAATGCTGGCCTTGTACCGGGAAATCCGCTCCATCGGCCACCACGGCACGGAGCAGGCGCTGCGTGAAGAGGCACTGGAGCTGAAGCGGCAGCGTACACGGATCGGCATCCGGCTCCGGCAGCTGGGATAAATCCGCTCCAAATAAAAAAACGCCGGTCTGCAGCTGTCTGCTTAACCGAAACGTTCCAATGGGTCCCCGGGTTCTGCGGTTGTCCGCTAACCGGGAAAATATAAATGGCCGTGCAGCGGTCTGCTGGGCCTTATAAAACTGCCGGGTTGTGCGGCTGTCCGCTTGCCCGACAACTGTCCTGCCGTTTGCCGGAATGGTCAGATTCCCGCAAACCTGAAGTGAATTACATCGAAACCTTCTTCATGTCGCGCATCATGTCCATCATCATGGTGGTCATTTCGTCGCATTCCTGCATTTTGGCCATCATCATGTCCATATCCATTCCGCAGTCCTTCATGTCCATACCCTTCATTTCTTCCATCATCATCATCATGGAACGCATCTTGCACATCATGTCGTCCATACACATACACATCATCATGTTCATCATCTTCTCCATGCCGTCGCCTCCCTTCAATTGGAAATTGGCCTACATCTATAAAACTACTATAGCTCTTGATAGAGTTCAAGGGTTTTTTGGCATGCTTACTAAAAAAATCATTCCTCCTTGGTATGCCGGGGCGAACGTCCGGTCAGCTTGCGGTAGGATTTATAGAAATTGGAGTAGCTGTTGAAGCCGGACATAAAGCAGGCCTGGGTAGGGGTGTGGCCCTCCAGCATCAGTGCATCCGCCATATGAATCCGTTTGTACGAGATATATTGGTTAATGGAGTAGCCGGTAGCTTCCTTGAAAATATGGCACAGATGATACTTGGTCAGGAAAAACCGCTCTGCCAAGGCGTCCAGGGTCAGTGCTTCATTCAGATTCCCGTTGATGTACTCCAGCAGCTCGCTTACCTTGGTCATGGCCGGCTTATGCAGCTGGGCATCCAGCAGCTCCTTTTCCTTGATGCTGTTGATAGCGGCCAGAAGCTCCACAATGACACATTTGGCCATAAACTCCTCCTCCGGACCGGGGCGGGCAAGCAAACGCCGGAGCTTATGGTAATATTCCAGCAGACCGTTATTCACCACCAGCTCCGCCTGGATCAGATTGCCGTGCCCCAGCTTCCGGTATTTAATAGAACGCAGGAAGTCCACCCCATGGGACAAAAAGGGAGGCAGAAAATCCTTCTTCAGCGTCAGCACAATGCGCTCATACGGGTGATCCGGCGAAATGGACAAGACGTGAAGCTCATTGGAGTTCATAATCAGAAGAGAATTGGGGGACAATTCATAGCGGTTGCCCTCAATAATATAGGTTCCGTTTCCCTCCAGGAACAGGAAGATTTCATAGCCCACTTCATAATGCAGCTTAAAATGCTCCGGATTGGGCGATTCGTCACGGGTATGATGGAACGAAAAGGAGCCGTCTGCGGCCCCGTACCGGATTCTGCCGTGTTCTGTTTTCACATGTTTCACCCCTCCCCATATTACCGCAAGATTTGCATAGTATCAAACAAGGATTGTATAGATCGCGGAACCCATAAATGGTACAGTGAAAGGGAAAATTGAAACCGTTTTAATCCCAAGGAGGAAGCGTCAGCTTATGGATAAAGTCAGAATTGGTGTAATCGGTCTGGGCAACATGGGCTCATCCCATACCAAGCATATTCATTTGGAGAAGCGGGTGCCCAATCTTGTTCTTGGCGCCGTATGCGACATCAGCGAGGAAAGAAGGGAATGGGCGCGGAACACGCTGCCGGAGGTCCCTGTATTCGAGGACGCCCTGTCCATGTACAAAAGCGGTCTGATCGACGCCGTGCTCATCGCCGTGCCCCACTACGACCATCCGATCCTTGCCATTCAAGGTTTCGAGCATGGGCTGCATGTGCTGGTAGAGAAACCGGCGGGAGTGCATACCAAGCAGGTTCTGGAAATGAACGCAGCTGCCCAAAAGTCCGACAAGCTGTTCTGCATCATGTACAACCAGCGCACCAACCCCGTATACCAGAAGGTCCGGGACCTGGTGAAAAGCGGAGAGCTGGGCGGCATCAAACGCGCCGTCTGGATCATCACCGACTGGTACCGTCCCCAATGCTACCACGATTCCGGCACCTGGCGCTCCACTTGGGAGGGAGAAGGCGGCGGCACCCTGATCAACCAGAATCCGCATAACCTGGACCTGTTCCAGTGGATCCTCGGCATGCCCAAACGGGTACGCTCCTTCTGCGGCTTTGGCAAGTTTTACAATATTGAGGTGGAGGACGATGTCACCGCCTACATGGAATTCGAAAACGGCGCCAGCGGCGTGTATATTACCTCCACCGCGGAGTCTCCGGGCACTAACCGCCTGGAAATCTCCGGCGACATGGGCAAGATTGTCGTGGAGAAGAATGTAATCACCTTCCACCGCAATCGCGTATCGGAACGGGAATTCAATAAAACCAATACCGCTCCTTTTGGCCGTCCCGAGGCCTGGAAGTGCGAGGTTCCTGCGGATACCAACGGCGGGGAGCAGCATGTGGGCATTATGAAGAACTTCACCAACGCCATCCTGAAGGGCGAGAAGCTGCTGGCCCCCGGGGAAGAAGGGGTTCTGGGCCTGCTTATTTCCAACGGCATCCATTATTCGGCCTGGACCGACAGCTGGGCGGATTTGGAGAATTTTGACCATGACGGCTTCTACAACCTGCTTCAGGACAAAATCAAAAGCTCTACCTACGTCAAGCCTGAGGTTGTCCAGAACGTGGCCGATGTAGCCGGAACCCACTAAAGAGCTACGAGGAAATTAGTACCCGCTTTTGAGAACAAAGTCTCCATGGTTTTGGGAGCTTTGTCCTCAAATTAGCGGTACTTATTTCGTCGTAGTCTCTACCAAAAAGGAGACGATCCCCATGAGCAAAATTTTGGGCGCCCAAATGTACACCCTGCGCGATTACACCAATACCGCAGAGGAATTGGATGCGACGCTGAAAAAGGTCCGCGAGATCGGCTACACCACCATCCAGGCCTCGGGCATCAAGGCTGCCCTGCCGGCGGAGGAACTGAAGGCCATCGCCGATTCCCACGGCCTGAAGATTGTGATTACCCATACGCCTTATTCCAAATTCGTGGATGAGCTGGACAGCCTGATCAAGGATCATCATACCTTGGGCTGCGGTATTGCCGGTTTGGGCGGCCTGCCCACTGAATTCCGCAGTGCGGAGGGGTATCCCGCCTTCGCCCGGAAATTCTCTGCCATTGCCGACGAATTGGGCAAAAACGGCCTGAAATTCAGCTACCATAACCACCATTTTGAATTCCAAAAGTTCAACGGCAAGTTCGGGATGGATGTTCTTGTGGAGGAAACCAATCCGGAAACCTTCATGTTCACCCTGGATACCTA
>JAEWAA010000079.1 GCA_023391955.1 Bacillota bacterium
ATCAAGAGATAGCTGGGAATCAGCCCTCCGCTGAAAAACATGGTGATGATAATGAACGTCATATAAAAGCTGCGGTGCGGCAGGTATTTCCGGGAGAGCGGATAAGCGGCCAATGACATGGCGATCAGGGATAAGAACGTACCCATCACCGTCCGGAAAACCGTATTGCCGAAGGCCAGCCACACCGTATTGGTGGTAAAGACCTTCTTCCAGGCGAATAACGAGATTTCATGCGGGAAAAAATGCAAACCCGGCCGCAGCGCTTCCTTGGCGGTGCTTAAGGAGATAGAGAGCACATGCAAGAACGGATAGATCATAGCCACACTTAGAATGGTGAAAAACAAAATTAGAAAAACCTGGAACACCTTTTCTCCTGCTGACATTTTCATCGTTTCCACACCCTTCTGCGTATCACAGAAGCCCTTCCTGTCCCATTTTCTTGACGATGTAATTAGTGGACAGAACCAGTGCCAGTCCGATGATATTCTTGAACAGACCCACGGCTGTGGTCATGCCGAACTGCATGCCCTGGAGACCCACCCGGTATACATACGTATCCAACACATCGGCAACACCGTAAACCGCCGGCGAATACAGGGTATAAATCTGATCGAAGCCCGCGTCAAGAATGCCGCCGACCCGCATAATCAGAAGGATGGCGATGGTAGGCAGCAGAGCGGGAATGGTGACATGCAGGGTTTGCTTCCAGCGGTTGGCCCCATCCAATACGGCCGCCTCATACAGCTGGGAATCCACGCCCGCCAAGGCTGCCAGATAGATAATGGTGCCCCAGCCTACTTCCTTCCATATGGCCGAGGTGACCAGGGTAAAACGAAAGTATTTCTCCTGCCCCAGGAAGTAGATGGGATCAAAGCCAAGCATCTTGATGAAATAATTAATGACGCCTGTCCCGGGGGACAACAGAGAAATCAGGATACCGCCGATGACGATCCACGATAAAAAGTGGGGCAGATAGGAAATCGTTTGGGCGATTTTTTTGAACAGGGGAAAACGGATTTCGTTCAGCAGAAGCGCCAGTATAATAGGCGCCGGGAAGCCGAAGATAATGTGGTAGGCGCTGATGATCAGCGTATTTCCAATAATATGCCAGAAATCCGGGGACAGGGAAAACAAATACTCAAAGTGCTTCAATCCAACCCAAGGGCTCGCCCAAATGCCGTCTCGGATCATATAATCCTTAAATGCCAGTTGGATGCCGTACATGGGACCGTAAGCGAACACCCCATACCAGATCAGGACCGGAAACAACATCAGGAACAAATATCTGTTCCGTACATATTGTGTCCACACCCCGCCTGTTTTCGGGGATGTTTTCCGGCTTGCGGTCCCTTCGATGCTGCCTGCACCTGTTGCATGCTCCGGGTTCATGCGTTCATTCTCCTTTCAACCTCACGTATTGTTTCTGTTGCCTCCACTCCTCGCTCATAAATATACAAACATGAAAGCGTTTTTTCAATTGTAAAACCATTCAAATCATTGCGTTTTCTTTTAATCGGGCTTGCAATTTCTTTTAAATTCTCACAGGAACAGAGTATAAAGCCTAGGATTTCATGGCATGGCGGTATTGAACAGGGGTCACCCCGTATTTTTGCTTAAACTTGTTGTGGAAATACTGCACATTTTTATACCCGACCTGGCTGGCAATTTCGGTAACTGAGAGATCCGTATTTTCCCGCAGCATAAGAGCGGCCTTGTCCAGCCGGACCCGGGTCACATAATCGGTGAAGGACTCCTTCATCACCTCGCCGAAGAGCGTGGATACATAAGCGGGGGCAAGATTGGCCACCTCGGACAAAATGTTCAGGGAGAGGTTATCCTCCAGATGCTCGTCGATATAGGCCTTGAGCTTTTGAACCACCTCGGCGTGGGCCTGGTTCCCGGATTCCTTCACATGGGCGGCAATTTGCACGGAAAGACTGCGGATATTGTCCAGAGTCGCATCCAGGGTATCCTTCTTCAGCTCATCAAACAGATTGGAGGGTGGAATAAGAAGCTGCAGCTCCAGTTCGATTACCACCTGGTAGATGGCCGAGGAGATCTGCAGCAAGGCCAGCTCCACGGTTTCCAGCTGCATGTTCTGCTTCAGCACCTCCGCGAAGCTGTCGATAAACCGGTTGGTGCCGGGAATATCCCCGGCCTTCAGAATGTGCTGGTACTGCTCGAAGGAAAACATCAGCGGTCGCGGTGTGAAGGATTGCAGGGAGGTATACCGGATAATCGCTTCGGTTCCATAGAAAAAGCAGTACCGGTAGGCCATCCGGGCTGCCTGAAAGGACAGCGGAATATTCTCCACGGATTCCGCCCAGCTTCCTGTTGCCCCGCCGAAGCGGATTTCCGCCTTGACCTCTCTCTGCAGCCGGATCAGCTCCTGCTGGATCAACAGCTCCTGCACTATCCCGTTCTCCCGGGTGTAATAAATAACAGCGGCCTCCGACTGGTTCAGGGAAATATAGATGCCGGGGATATGGTGCTCCAACTGATCGTAATATTCCTGAAGAGGACCGGAACCGCCCGCAAGCAAACGTATGTAACCCGAGCAATACCTGTAGCCCGTAGGCAGCATATCCATCTGCTCCAGCCCCATGGGGGCGCCAAGCACCAGATTGCGCAGCTCGCTGCGTTTGGATTTGGCCTCCAATAGCCCGATTTTTTCATCCATATTCCTCAAGGCGTTCCCGATGTATGCGTATTCATTTACCCACGCCTGATTACCCTGACCCGCTCCGGATTGCTGATAAACACCGCGGATGTATTGGATCAATCCCTTCAAGGGAGTGTACAGCTGCCTGGACATAAAGTAGGAGATTATGAGGCCGAAAACCAGCACCGCCAGCCCGCAGGCAAACAGCTGGGTTTGAAAAGCCTTGGTGGACAGGGCAAACGCGTTTAAGGGCCGGACCATTACATACGTCCAGTCATTGTCCGGGCTTTTGAGCTGCGCCAGCACATACCGGTCCTCCCCGCTGGAAAATTCGTTAACAGGGGTACCGGCCTGCATAGCCGTCTGTACAGTCGCCAGCTCATCATCAGGAGATTCACCGCTGTTGAAAACCGTGCTGCCGTCGGGACCGAGAATGTACAGCCTGCCGGAGTCATTCATAATCCGGGCAACTGCGTTATATATGTAATTCCGCTCCACATCAATGAACAAATATCCTCTGGCCGGCTCATTGATGCTGTAATAGGGAAGCTTGGTCACATAGGTCAGCACTTCCTTGCCGTCGCTAAGCACTCTGCTGAACCATTGGCCGGCTTTCAGCTCTGCTACCTGGCCCAAAAAATCCTTGTCCGTGGAATTATCTGCGGTCATATAGAAATTGTTGCTGTCCACTGCATAATCCCGGTTGCTGAAAAAAGCGGTAACCGCCGCCACACCCTCCAAGGACTGCTTCTGGAACATCAGCTCCTCCCGGAATTGGGATATCCGGTACAGGTTATTCTCCCACCCATTTTCCAGAAAGAAGCTCAAATCCGATTTGCCGTTAAAATAGTAAGTGGACTTGGCCTTGTTCTCCACACTCTCCTCATACTGGCGCAGCAGCGTCTCCTCGGCATATTTCTGGACCGCCTGCAGCCGGTTGTCACTTTCCTTGGCAATTTCCTCCAGCATCAAGCGGTTGGCCCGGGAATACAAATACCCCCCTGCTACCCCCACCAGAATGAGGGTGAAGATTGTGTAAGAAAGAATAAGCCGCGTGAACACAGTATCTCTATAACGCTTCAACAGCCGCATATCCATCCCCCTTTTACGAATCATAGGAAAATTATACCATCCGCCTGGGAATTCTACCAGATGGATAGAGAGTTAGGGAGAGACCTGACAAGACAGCCTCTCCCTTCATCGTTATCTCCGGAGTTGTCTCCAGGTCAGCCTTTAGGCGTGCCCTGGGCCTTATATTCCTGGGGCAGCTTGCCGAAGTGCTTCTTGAACATGTCGCTGAACTGCCTGGAATTGTTGTAGCCGACCCGCTCGGCGATTTCGTAGACCATCAGGTCTGTTTGGAGCAGAAGCCTCACCGCTTCCTTCATCCGGATCTCCGTCAGATACTGCTTGAAATTCATCTGGGTATGCTTTTTGAAGAAGCTGCTAAAGTAATAAGGGTTCATAAAAATTTTGGAGGCGGCTCCCTCCAGTGTAATATTCTCCATGTAATGGTTTTCGATATAGGCCTTTACGGTGACCAGCTGCTGGGCCTCCTTGCCGCCGCTTCCCGACTCCATCCGCCGGAAAATCTGCTCCGCAACATTCCGGACATAGTCCTTCAGCTCATCATACCGGCGGGTGCTCCGCATGGCATTCAGATGCTGCTGCATCTCCGGCTCCCCCTGCTCCAGGGAAACGCCGAAGCCTGCCAAACCCTCCGCCCACTCCACCACCGTCGCATACGCGGCCATTACCGCCTTGTCCTTGCTGCCTCCGGCATACCGCTCCATCCGCTCAAACAGGATGCCAAGCCCAGCTTCCATCCGCTCCGGATCCCGCGCCAGAAAGCTCTGAAGAGTTTCCTGCCTGGCATCGGTCATCTCCCGTTCGGAAACTCCGTTGGTTTCAGTGCCTTCCTCCCGGTCCCAAAGCACCGCTCCTCCCCCGCCGCCGGCGAAAAAAATCCGGGTCAGCACTTCTGCAGCCGTCCGGTAGGAGGCCTTGATTCCCTCCAGACCTGGCTGCTCCTGGCCGATTCCTACCGACAGATTCACCTTAAGGTAGCTGGCCGCGCTGCGGATCATGTCCTGGGCAAGGGCCGTAAGTATCAATCCCGGAGGGTGGTTGACGACGGCGCATAACCGGTCGCCCTTGCGGAGAACAATCCCTGCCAGCTCCCGCCGCAGCAGCTCCTCCGCCATATTGCCCACAGCAAAAAGCAGCAGCCGCTTCTCATGCTCCCCCCAGCGGGTATCCTCCGCAGGCAGCTCCGATTCCAGCAGGAGCACGGTGAAGCACTCATGAATGCAGCCCGCCTCCAGCGTCCGCAGCTCCTCCTCGGCTTCTTCCTTACGGATATCCCCGTCCAAGAGGCGGTCGAAGAGTTCCTCCAGCCGGGTTTTCCGGTCCTTATGCTCGTAGACCGCCAGCTTGCTCTTGAACCGCTTGCCCTCTGACTCCTCCTCCAATGCAGCCACCGCCCGCTCCACCGCCGACAGCAGCAGCCCCTTCTCAATGGGCTTCACAAGATAGTCCACCGCTCCCAGTGCCAGGGCATCCTTGGCATAGGAAAATTCCTGGTAGGCACTGATAAAAATCACCTTGGTCTTCAGCCCGCGGCGGCCGATTTCCTTCAGCACATCGATCCCCGTGCCGTCCGGCATGCTGATATCCGTGATAATCAGGTCCGGCTCCGCTTTTTCCATCAGCTCCAGAAGCCCGCGCCCGGTATAGGCCTCCCCGATCACCTGTATGCCATGCTGCTCCCAGGGGATCAGCTTCTTCAGTCCCTTGATAATAATCGGTTCATCATCCGCCAGCAGTGCCGTTATCACTGTCCGCCGCCTCCTTCTGATAAGGTAGAATCACCCGCACGGATGTGCCGATATTGGGTGTGCTGTTGATTTTGATTCCATATTCCGGCCCATAAAGGGCGGTAATCCGGTCATGCACGTTTTTGACGCCGATCCCTCCGCCTCCGCTGGGCTCTGCCGGGGTTTGGCCCTTAAGCTTCTCCCGGAGCCGCTCCAGGCGCTCCTCCGTCATGCCGGTACCGTCGTCATCCACGGTAATGATCAGCCTGTCCTCCTCCGCCTCCGCGGTGATGCGGATGGTGCCTTTGCCGGTTTTGGGCATGATGCCGTGGTAAATGGCATTCTCCACCAGCGGCTGGAGGGTAAGCTTAGGCAGCAGGCAGCCCAGGGTTTCCCCATCGATCCGCATGTCCATGGCCAAACGGTGGTCGCCGTAGCGCAGCTCCATAAGCCGGTAATACTGCTCGATGTTGGTCTTTTCCTCCAGGAGGGTGACTGTCTCCTCCC
>JAEWAA010000176.1 GCA_023391955.1 Bacillota bacterium
ATCTTGAAGTAATGAATCACCGCTCCCATCCCACAGCCAAACAACGCCCCAGCCGCCAGCACCAGAGGAATCACCAGCAAGGGCGGCCAGCCGTGATTGACCAGCACAGCTGAAATCATGGTGGTTAATGCAATCATGGAGCCAATGGAGAGGTCAATTCCCCCTGTTATAATGACAAAGGTCATTCCCACTGCAGTGATGAGAAGAAAGGCATTGTCAATTAAGAGATTCATCAACACCTGAATGCTGAAGAACCCGGTGTACCGGAAGGAGCCGATAGCAAATATAAGCAAAAATAGACCTATTGTCACTAATATTGGTAGGTACTGTTTTTTAACCATGCTGCTTCACCTCCCGTTCTGCCAGATAATGCCTTGTTTTCCAACGGGCAACGAGAGTTTGCCGGAAGGTTTCCGATTGGATCAGACAGACGATCAGGACAACCAAGGCTTTGACCACCAGTGTAATTTCGGGTGGAACCCCGATCATGTAAATGGTTGTGGTTAGGGTTTGGATAATCAGCGCACCCACCAAGGTTCCGGCCAGGTAGAAACGTCCTCCGTTCAGGGAGGTGCCGCCGATGACCACCGCCAGAATGGCATCCAGCTCATACCATAGACCTGCGTTATTGCCGTCTGCGCTGGATACGTTGGAGCTGAGGATCAAGCCGGCAATACCGGCACAGAGGCCGCAAAACATATACACAGCCAGCAGCACGGTTTTGGATCGGATACCGGCAAGACGGCTGGCAATGGGCTTGCACCCCACCGATTCGATGAACAGACCAAGGGCTGTTCTGCGGGTGAACAATGAAGCTGCCAGAAACACAGCTGTTACAATAAAAATGGAGAACGGCAGCGTCGCCAAGGAGCCAGCGCCGATATACTTGTAAGGTGTATTGGAGATGGTAATGATCTGGCCGCTGGTAATCAGCTGGGCGATACCGCGTCCCGCTACCATGAGGATCAGAGTCGCGATAATAGGCTGCATCCCTACCCCAGCAACCAAAAATCCGTTCCACAAACCCAGCACAAGAGCTAGAACCAGAGCCAGGACAACCGCCACCAGCATAAGGCCAAACGGGCTCTTTTCTCCCCCGTTGCTTATGAAGAGGCAAGCGATGGCCCCCGAGATGGCTACAATGGAGCCTACAGATAAATCAATGCCGGAGGTGGCAATCACCAATGTCATGCCGATAGCGACAATAATCAAGGGGGAGCCGAAATTGAGAATATCGATCAGACTGCCGTACAGATGCCCCTCCTTCATTTGGATAGAGAAGAAGTCAGGGGAATAGATCAGATTGAAGAGCAGGAGCGCTCCCAATACAGCCAATGGCCAAAACAAATGATGCTTAAGCATTCTTTTTAACCTCCCGCAATAGCCTTCATCACTTGCTGCTGGCTCATCTCGGAGCCGGATATCTCTTTGACCATGTGACGGTCCCGCAATACGATAATTTTCTCACTTACCCGGAGAACCTCCTCCAGCTCCGAGGAGATAAATAAAACGGACATCCCGTTTTGGGCAAGGTTGATAACCAGCTTCTGAATCTCCGCTTTGGCGCCAATGTCAATGCCTCTGGTGGGTTCATCCAGGATCAGCAGGCCGGGCTGAGTCAGCAGCCACCGGGCCAGCAGCACCTTTTGCTGGTTGCCGCCGCTCAAATTCTTGATAAGGTGCTCGGGGTTGGGGGGATTAATGTTCAGCGCCTGAATATATTCATCTGCGATTTCATCCTGCCGCTTCCGGTGGATCTTCCTGAACCAGCCTTGGGAGGCCTGAAGTGCCAGAATGATGTTCTCCCGAATAGTAAGCTCATCAATAATCCCTTCCGCTTTCCGGTTTTCCGGGCAAAAGGCAATGGATTGGTCGATGGCTTGTCTTGGTGTATTCATGCTTGCTTTGGTTCCTTTGATCCGGATCTCACCGGAATCCGCCTTGTCCGCTGCGAAGAGGAGTCGGGCCAGCTCCGTTCTTCCCGACCCCAACAGTCCTGCAAGGCCCACTACCTCCCCTTGGTGAATCTTCAGCTCCACCGGTTCGATGGCGCCCTTCCTGCCAAGATTCACCGCATGCAGCAAAATTTCAGTCCGGCTTTGCTCCGACTCCGGAGCCTTGGGCAGCTCCTCCAGCAGCTGCATATCCTTGCCGATCATCTTCGATACCAGCTCTATCCGGAGCAGCTCCTTGGCCAGATGCTCCCCTATCAATTCTCCGTTCCGAAGAATGGTAATCCGATCCGAAATTTCGTACACCTGGTCCAAAAAGTGGGTCACGAACAAAATCGCCAGTCCTTCATTTTTCAGACGCGTCATAACAGAAAAAAGCTGCACGACCTCCCCCCGGTCGAGACTGGAGGTAGGCTCATCCAGGATGAGCACCTTGGCGGAGATGCTGACGGCTCTGGCAATGGCAATGAGCTGCTGCACAGCCACCGAATAATACTCAAGCGGCTGAGTGACATCGATCTCCAGATTTAACCGCCGCTTCAGCAATTGCTCCGCATTGCGGTTCATCTCCTTCCAGAGAATGCGGCCCCACCGGCGCGGTTCACGTCCGATATAGATATTCTCCGCAACGGACAAATTGGGACACAGGTTAATCTCCTGGTACACCGTACTGATTCCCGCATCCTGCGCATCATGCGGACTGGCGATCCGGATGGGCGTGGAGTCCAGCTCCACTGTACCCTGATCAATGGAATATACGCCTGTCAGCACCTTGATTAACGTAGATTTGCCGGCGCCATTCTGTCCCATAAGCGCATGAACCTCTCCGGCGAACAGCCGGAAGTCCACACTGGTAAGTGCCTTAACACCGGGAAACTCCTTATGAATCCCTTTCATGCTCAGCAATGGCTGCTGCTCCTTCATGTCCCTCTGTTCCTCCTCCCAAAAAAATCAGGCCGTCTATAGGTTGTACAGAACGGCCCGATCCTTTTTTTAATTCCGCTTAATATTGGCGGTTGGGCAGCTCGCGCTTGGCATCCTCGGAGGTAAATACCCCTTCCTTGGTCACAATGCGCTTGGTCACTTCCTTGCCCTCCACCACATCCTTCACAGCCTGCATCAGCTGTGGCCCCAAAAGCGGGTTGCATTCTACAATGAAGTTGATCTTCCCTTCACTGGCAGCGACGAAGCCGTCCTTCACTCCGTCTACCGAGATAATGATGATATCCTTCCCGGGTTTCAACCCTGCTGCTTCAATAGCTTGTATTGCACCCAACGCCATGTCGTCATTGTGGGCATAGAGCACATCGATTTTCTTCTGGGCCTTCAGGAAGGCCTGCATGACTTCCTTGCCCTTGGCCCGGGTGAAGTCCCCGGTTTGGGAGGCGATGATCTTCAAGTTGGGATTGGATTTGATGATTTCCTCAAAGCCTGCTTTGCGGTCATTGGCCGGCGCCGAGCCGGTTGTGCCCTGCAGCTCCACAATGTTAACCTGCTCCTTGGCATCCTTGTAGGTGTCCACCAGCCACTTGCCTGCACGGCGGCCCTCCTCCACAAAATCGGAGCCGATGAAGGTTTTGTACAGGGAGGTGTCCTTGGAATCCACTGCCCGGTCTGTCAGAATGACGGGAATGCCGGCATCCTTGGCTTCCTTCAAAACCGTATCCCAGCCGGATTCCACAACCGGAGAGAAGGCGATGACATCCACCTTCTGCTGGATATAGTTGCGGATGGCCTTGATCTGATTCTCCTGTTTTTGCTGGGCATCGGAGAACTTCAGGTCAAAGCCAGCATCCTTAGCCGCATCCTGCACGGACTTGGAATTCGCCGTTCTCCAGCCGCTTTCTGCCCCCACCTGGGAAAAGCCCAGGGTAATTTTCTTGCCTGCCGCCGGCGCTTTTGTTGCTGCTGCAGCTTGGGTCGCCGCCGCTGAGGGTTCATTGGCATTGGCCGGTTTGCTGCTTGAGCTGCCGCATGCCGCCGAGACGAGCATAAGCATGGAAGCCATAAAAAGCCCTGCTGCCTTGATGGGTTTCATAGTGAGGAATACCTCCCTTTTGGATCACCATATCTGGTGTAGCTTCATAATAAACCGCTTTCATAAGCAAGTATACGGAGTTTCATATCCGTTTTTTTGCAAATTCTTGATGGAGATGATGCAGCCGCTTCCAAGAAGTGTGGTTTTTTTGTTGGAAAGTTGGATTTTCTTGTGAGAGCTTCTAACGGACGTAGAAGCCTCTATTTTCGTGAAAACAGCCCTTCCCAAAATCTAACGGCGGCCACAGCCGCTATTTGGTCAAATTGTACCTCCGGAAGGACATTTTGAGCCCAATAGCGTCTCTTGCTTCCGTTAGATTTTGCTGACCCCCGATTTGGGGCAAATAGCGGCTCTCACCGCCGTTAGAAATATATCCGGTCGGATTTCACTATCGTTAGGGGGATAAACTTGCCCCGATGAACGCAAAAAAGCCGCATTTCTGCGGCTATGAGCAGTGGCATTATGATGTACCTAAGCCTTACTTTTGCTCCGTCAAAATAATCGGGCCCTCCGCCGTGACGGCGATGGTATGCTCGTACTGAGCGGACAACGAACCGTCCACGGTTCGGGCGGTCCATCCGTCAGCATCCACCTTCATGGCCGCTTTCCCGGCATTCAGCATAGGCTCGATGGTGAACACCATGCCTTCCTTCAAGCGGAAGCCTTTGCCCGGGCTCCCCACATGGGGATAACTCGGCTCCTCATGCATGGCCCTTCCGACTCCATGGCCGAGCAGGTCACGTACCACTGAAAATCCATTTTGCTCGGCATGGGATTGAACCACGTGCATCACGTCCCCGATGCGGTTTCCTGGAACGGCCTTTTCGATACCCAGATACAAACATTCCTTCGTGACCCGCATCAGCTTACGGGCTTCCTCCGATATCTCACCGACCGCATAACACCATGCCGAATCGCCGATCCAGCCGTCCGCCTCCGCAACGATGTCGATTTTGACGATATCCCCCTCCTGCAGCGGCTTCCGGTTGGGAAACCCGTGGGCAATCACATCGTTGACTGATGCGCAGGTGGCATAGGCATAGCCGTTATAACCAACGGTATACGCCCGGGCGTTATGTTCCTTCAGGAACCGCACAGCAAACGACTCGATCTCGTGGGTCGTAATCCCAGGCCGGATCATCCCTGCAATGGCCTGGTGGAACGATGCTACGATTCCGCCTGCTTTTTTCATATCTTCAATCTCTGCTTTTGATTTCAGGATGACCATTCCAAACTCCCCTTCTGCTGTATGCCTGAAAAAATCATACTGACGATCCCGTCCACATCCATTTCATGACGCATATTGTGATGGATGTTTAATGCGGCGCAGCCGACCAATGAGCCAAATATCTGATTCGCGGTTTTCTCCGGCGACGCAACAGACCCGGCTCCCTCCAGGATCATTCCTGCAAACGGCAAGAAAATCCGTTCCTGGAAATTCTCAAACAGCTTGCTGAACCGGTTCCCCGGGAAGTGATGGAAATTGTCCGCAACTGTTTTGAGCAGAATAAATACGGAGGGATCCTGTACGCATGCCTGCAGGAGCAGTCTGGAGAAGATTGCTGCCCGCTTCAGCGCATCTCCCTCCCCCGTCAAGGCGGGTGCAACCGCCTCCCCCGTTCGAGCCAGGGCATCCCACAGCAAATCCTCCAGCAGCATGTGCTTATTCTTGTAATAATGATACACCGTTCCGTAGCCCAGCTCCGCCTTCACAGCAACATCCCGGATTTCCAAATGAATGCCCTTCTCCAGATATACATCTGCCGCCGCCTGCATAATTTGGCCCATCCTCATCTCCCGGATGGCATCATTCTGTTCCTTGGTACGTGGTGACATGGCTCCTCCTTTTTAGACCTGCGGTAATGTCAATGTAAAAACAATATACCTCATTTACAGAAAAGGATCAAGTACCGGATGCGGAACATGTGGAAACTTTTTCACTGCCCGCCAATAAAAAAGCCCGCTAAACGCGGGCCTATATGTTCACAGATTATAGAATAATAGCAGAGCGATCATCAGAATCCCTGTCCAAAAAGCCGCCAGCATCCATTTCCGGTTATCATGCTTTAACATAGGCCTGACCTCCTCTTTTTTTCCACCGCTCCCTGATTCCCTGCATCCTCGTGGTCAGTGCGGTAAGCTCCTCTTCCGTAACGGGCAGATCACTATACTTGGCTTTCTCAAACAGCAGAAGAATGGCTTCAACATCGCCCGGCTCTGCACCATTCTCTTCCTTGCCCCAACGCTGTACGGCTTCCCTTACGGTCTCATGCTCCTTGCGGGAATAACCCTTGCGTCGGGCATCACGCAGGAAACGCTCCATTTCCAGCAAAACCCGCCGGTTCGTATCTAATGGACCGGTAGTAGGCCGGATGCTCCGCAATAAGGGGATGTATCGCCGGAATATCCAACCGAAGCCCAGAAGAATGGCTGCCGCGGCCGCACCTGCTCCCCATCCAAGGAAGCTGCCCCGGCTTATTTGGTCCGCAGCAGCTGCAGCCGGCTCAGCGGGAACAGGCTGCTCCGGCGCGCTGGTCGCTTCCGGCTCTGTCGAAACCTCCGGCACCGGCTCAGCGTCCGCATTCGCTTCCACCCCATTGACTGGCAGTGAGAAGCCGGATGTAGGCTCGAACGGAAGCCAGCCGTATCCGGGAAAATATACCTCCACCCATGAGTGGGCGTCGGAATTACGGACCAGATATTCTCCGTCCGCCGTAGCTTCTCCCGGAGCAAAACCTTTGACCCAACGGGAGGGAATGTCGATGGAACGGAGCATCACCGCCATAGCGGTGGAGAAATAGTCACAATAGCCTTCCTTGATTTCGAACAAAAACCGGTCCACAAAGTCCTTGCTTTGGCCTGCATTCAAGTTAGGCGTAGTCGTATAGGGAAACGTAGTAGTCAGGTATTGCTCCAGCCGCTTCACCTTGTCATACAGATTCTGCCCAGGTGCTGTCACCTGCAAGGCCAATTCCCTTACCCGGGCCGGGAGTGATTCGGGAACCGCCAGATATTCCTCCAGCCCGGCAGTGGATGGCAGATCCTCCGGTAGCTTGCGCAGCTCCTCTTCCCTCACCACCGGGATCTTCGAGGTCAGGGTATACGAAACCGGGTAAATCCGCTGGCTGCTCCCTGCCCACCTCAGCTCGGATAACCGCGGCGACCATTGAAGCGGAGATAATTCAACGCCTGGGCCATCGGTTGTGATTCTCCGCACCCTGTCAATGGCATACGCGCCGAATAGCACCGGATATTCCTTTCCTAATTCAGCCATGGTAACCGCCTGGGTCACCTCCACTGTTTGGAGGCGGGAGGAATCCGACTCCCGTCCTGAGGCTACCGGCAGCTTCGCTGAGACGGGTGACAACGCCGCTTCCCGCTCCACCTCACTGGTTATCCACCCTTCTCCGGTATAACGGGAACGGGTTTCACCCCGCCAATAGCTGCGCTGAGGCGAAACCACCGACATCACCGGCGTTTGATTTAAGGTCAGCTGTCCGCCCAGGGACGAATCATCCCGGCCATAACCGGAGACGGCGCCTCCGCCGAGGGAAAAGATGGAGGAATTTCCGCCGGCGGATAAGAAGGAACGGTTCGTTTGCAGGTTATTCCAGAGGGTATAAGGATCCGTCAGCATGGGCTGGACATTGGGAGCCTGCATGCCGAGGAATACTACAAGGACAAGAAGAATGGCCGCAGGCAGCGTGATAAATGGGGCGTAACGGGAAATCTGCGGGCCGCCAAACGGATTGTTTTTTTTCAATACGGCAGCATGACAGAGGATGATGAGCAGCAGGCCGCAGAATATCACTGCCCCCACCTCTCCCCGGAGGTCAAGAGTGCCGAAGGAATCACGGACCGCAAAGATAATAACCGTGAGAACCAACGCAGTAATAACCAGCTTCTTCGTCTTCATCATAGAGATGGCAAACAAGGTAATCAGCCATGCGGATAAGGCAAACCAGATGAAGGGCTCCAGCTGTATGAAATTCTCTTGGATCAGCAGAACAGTGTCCTTAAGCTCCACCGGCTTCCGCCAGACAGGTACATAGCCGGTCATATAGCCGGTCACCGAAAAAAGGAAGGTTAGCTGAAGCAGCTGGCGAAGAAGCCAGGGCAAAAAGCCCATTAGCTCGGTCAACACGGTGAACAGAAGCGTCAGCTTAACCACCATCACAGTGTCCGGCAGCCAAACTCCATCTTCCTTCTGCATCCACAGAACGTACTGCAGGAGAAACAAACCCGTTAATATAACCGAAAGTCCTTCCGGCCAATTCCCCCATAAGATGTTTTTCCATCGCTGCTGTTTCATTTCATCCGGTCCTCCAATTCAAGAGCAAGCTCATCCAGCGACGGTATGGCATACCCCCAGGCCCCAGCAGCCCGCAAGGGCCCGTTCCACTGCTCCCGCCCGGACAGGTCCACGCCAGGGGCTATCCACATGTGGCAGCCGTTTATACCTCTTTGTTTGATCCAGGCCAAGGGCCGGTTCATGGCGATACCGGATTGCGGGGAGATGATAATCAGGAATAAACCGGGGACAAGAACCTTTGCCCAATCCCGGAGCACCTCCATCAGAGGCAGCCCGCTGTCCGGTTCCACATCAACCAGATGGTTTGCGATTCCTTTAAGGTGGGCGGTTCCCGACTTCGGTTCAACATATGTGGAGCTTTTCCCTGCGGACAGAAGTCCCACCGCCAGCCCCTGCCCGATGGTATAATCCGCAAGGGAAATGGCCGTGGAAACAGCCAGCTCCACATGCTCCCGGCTAGGATAGGCCTGTTTGTCCCTGTCCAGGATGATCATTACCCGGGGGACAGCCTCCCGCTCGAACTCCCTTGTTTTCCAGGCGCCGGTTTTGGCAGTGGCATTCCAGTGAATGCGGGATAGTCTGTCTCCGGAGACGAACTCGCGCACACCGTTCGGCTGCATGGTCTCCCGGGGATAACGGGCCATGGCAGAAGAATGGCGGCCGCCTTGGAACATCCGGGTTAATTGTTTCCATTCCCGGATATGCACCTTTTGCGGCAGCACTGCAACGGTATCCGTCACCCCCAACCGTTTGCGCTGCTGAAACAATCCGAAGATATCTCCGGTTGTGCATTCCGTATCTGCGAAGCTGTAAAAGCCTCTGCCAAGCGGCGGTGTCCGGTAGGTAACCTCCATCGTCCGCTTCCAACCGGGAACAAGCAAGGTTTCCACCGTTTCCTCTCCCCCGTCCCGGCGGACCAACCGCTCCTTCACATAGAGGTAAGGAAGAGGCCAATAGCCCGGAAGCTGCACCTGGAGCCTTACGCTAAGAGGTGTTCCCGCCTCCATAAGCGCATGATGGCCGGAGCCGGGGAAGGTCCGGACGATCCCCGCTCTGGAGATTCCGCTCCAGCGGCTTATGACCAGATAGAGACACACTGCAGTAACAATAATGAAGATCATGGCAGCTAACTCGCCGCCTTGTATCAGCATAAAGAATAAACTGGAGATAAAGATCAGAACAACACCGAATAAGCGGCCAGAAATATGAATCCTTTTGCCTAACCCGGAAATTCTCCCAACATTCTTTAACGGCTGCAGCCTTGCCATCAACGTTCCACCCGGACCGGGACCGGCACCCGCTGGAATATGGATTGAAACAAGGCATCCAAAGCGCCGCCGTCCATTCTTGCCTCGGGCTGGAGAATTAACCGGTGCCCGAATACATAAGGAACCAGATATTTCACATCATCCGGCGTAACATAGGTGCGGCTGCGCGAATAAGCCAGTGCCTTGGCCGCCTGCAGCAGGGCGATGGTCGCCCGCGGGCTCGCTCCTAAGAAAACCGCCGCGTGCTCTCTGGTTTCCCTAGACAAGTTAACCACGTAATCGGCAACGGCATCATCCACATAAATCTGACTCACTCGTTTTTGAATATCCTGTAATCCCTCCATATCCAGGACCGGTTCAAGCCGGCTGACCGGATGGTTCACGGCATGAGTGGACAGAATCATTTTCTCTGCTTCCCGGTCGGGGTAACCCAGACTAAGCTTCAGCATAAAACGGTCAAGCTGCGCCTCCGGCAGTACATACGTGCCGTCAAAATCCACAGGGTTCTGTGTGGCCAACAGGAGAAAGGTCTCAGGCAGCCTATGGGATTCCCCATCTACGGTCACATGATGCTCTTCCATGGCTTCGAACAAGGCGGATTGTGTCTTCGTAGACGCCCGGTTAATCTCGTCCACCAAGAGAATATGCGTAAACACCGGACCCTGCCGGAACACAAAGGCCTCCAGCTTGGGATGGTAAATTGAAACTCCGGTAATGTCTGTCGGCAATAAATCCGGATTGCACTGGATCCTCCGGAACTCCCCTTGTACCGATCTGGCCAGGGCTTTAATAAGAACTGTTTTCCCCGTTCCGGGCACATCCTCCAGCAGGACATGTCCCCCCGCCAGCACAGCTGTCAGCAGCAATTCGATTTCTGCAGCTTTACCGAGAATACAAGCTTCCAAATTGGCCTTTAATTGCATCATGGTCACCATATCTTTGGCAAACGTTGTTTCCATCGCTCCAGCTCCTCTTGGTGGACTTTTCTTTAAAACAAAAGCAGCCGCCTGGGGCTGCTCGGATTTACCGAATGATTTTGATCAATCCCTTAATTCCGTGAAGCGGCGTTTCCTGCTTATTATAGATGAAGACGCAGTAGCTTCCCGCCTGCCCCTCTGTTAGGGTCAACCCCTGTTGGGGGACGGCCAGCCAGGTTTCCTTTTGTCCCGAGGCTGTGTTATCC
>JAEWAA010000229.1 GCA_023391955.1 Bacillota bacterium
TCCTGGGTCTGTTGGGTCTGGCCGGTTTGAGAGGCCGGAACCGCGACTCTGACCGTGGCGCCATCAAGTAAGAGCATAGCTAATACATGAATAATTGCCCACCGGAGACTCCCGGCCTGTGCCTGAAACAGGCGGGGGAGCCGCCGGTGGGCTTTGCTGTGTTTAGGGCGTTCCTAAAAACCAGCTTAAACGGAATCTTTGTCGAAATCCGAACATTACTGCTGACTTTAGGGATTAAATGCATGCTGATGCAGAAAAACACGAACATTTCCATTGACATAACCCCTTAACATTGTGTAATATCAATGAGGATGTTCGTATAACCCCTTAATATGGTCGGGGGTCTCTACCGGAAACCGTAAATTTCCGTCTACGAATGAGACTTTAACCACCTGGGAGGACTGCATCATGGCTCAATACGATCTGATTGTCGTCGGCGCAGGGCCGGCGGGCATTTTTGCATGTTACGAAATGGTACTCAAAAAACCGGAAGCCAAGGTGCTTCTCATTGATAAGGGACATGATATCTACAAACGCACATGTCCGATTCTGGAGGAAAAAATCAAGCTTTGCCCACCGGCTGCCGGCAAAAAGGAATTTGCCGGTTGTTTGCCTGCCTGCTCTATCACCAGCGGGTTCGGTGGGGCGGGAGCCTACAGCGACGGCAAGTTTAACATTACAACGGAGTTCGGCGGCTGGCTGACCGATTATCTTAGCCCTTCCCGCGTGCTGGAATTGATCCGCTATGTGGATGAAATCAACCTGAAGCATGGGGCGACGGACCATATCACCGATCCCACTACGGATGCGATCCGCAAGATTGAGCAGCGGGGGTACGCGGCGGGGCTGAGGCTTCTCCGTGCACAGGTGCGCCATTTGGGGACGGAGCAAAATCTCAAAATTCTTGCAGCTATCTTTGAATTTCTCCGCACCCGTGTGGAAATGCTGTTTAAGACGGAAGTGCTGGACATCATCACCGAAAAAAACGGTACGGGCTATGTAGTGAAGGGTGTGGAGCTGAAGGACGGAACCGCGCATCATTCCAATTACGTGATGATCGCCCCCGGCCGCGACGGCTCGGCATGGCTGACCACGGTGCTCAAAAACCGCCGCCTCAAAATGTACAATAACCAGGTGGACGTAGGCGTCCGTGTGGAAACCTCCGATGTGGTGATGGCGGAAATTAATGAACATCTGTATGAAGGAAAATTCATCTTCAACACCTCTGTGGGTACACAGGTCCGCACCTTCTGCAGCAATCCCAGCGGACATGTGGTGGTAGAGAACCACAGCGGCATTATGGCGGCCAACGGACATTCTTACCAGGACCCGGCGCTGGGATCGGCCAATACGAATTTTGCGCTGCTGGTTTCCCATAAATTTACCGAACCCTTCGACAAGCCCAATGAATACGCCCGCGAAATCTGCAAACGGGCCAATGATTTGTCCAATGGGGGCGTTATCGTCCAGAAGTACGGTGACATCAAACGCGGCAGACGCTCCACGGTGGAGCGGATCAAGGAAGGTTTCCTGGAGCCCACTCTGAAGGAAGCCGTCCCAGGTGATCTGGGTCTGGTCCTGCCATACAATACTATGAAGAGTCTGATCGAGATGGTGGAAGCCTTGGAAAAGGTAACCCCCGGCATTGCCTCCGAGCACACCCTCTTCTACGGCGTAGAGGCCAAGTTCTACTCTGCACGCCCCAAGCTGACGGAGGAGCTGGAAACGGAAATTGCCGGCCTCTATTGCGGCGGGGACGGCGCAGGCATTACCCGCGGCCTGGCCCAGGCCGGTGCGGCAGGGGTATGGATTGCACGCAGTGTGGTCAACAAGCTGGCATAATAGAGAAGCGTCTCCGGTATATGCCGGGGGCGTTTTTTAATAGATGGACGGCTGCAACAATTTGGAACGGACCTGCGTCTAGGGCGTGTGGCAACCATAATCCGAATAGGAGGCAACCTTATGAAGAAAAGCTTAAAGACCATGACTGTCGCCTTGACGGTTCTCCTGACAGGCTCCTTGGCCGGCCAGGCCTTCGCCCAAGCGGAATTTACCGACCTTGCGGGCGTGAAGGAGAAGGAGCAGATTCTCGTGCTCCAGCAAAAAGGGATTGTGGATGGGGTAAGCGAAGGAATCTATGCGCCCCAATCCCAGCTGACAACCGCAGAAGGGATCGCTTTGATTGTCAACGCCTTGCAGAATAAATTCGGGCTCGAGACAGTCAAACTGGCTGGTCCCCATGCTTATTATCCGAATGTGGCCGACGGGGAATGGTATTCCTATGCCTTTTCGGTGGCCCGGTATAAGGAGCTCGGTCTGCCTCAAAACGTGGACCCCGCGCAGCCGCTGACCAAGGAGCAGTTTATCTATTACCTGCAGCAGGGAATTGAAGCTACCGGTGATTACGCGATGATCAAAATTTATATTAATATCGCCGATGAAGCCTCCATCACGACCGCCTACCAGGGCGCGATTCAACGGTCCCTGATTACCAAAATCAGCGCATTGGATGCGGATGGTCTGTTCCATCCCCAAGCTCCGGTAACACGGGCGGAAGCGGCCGGCTACATATTTAATGCGGTCCGCTTTGTAGAATCGGTGAAGCCGATCCCTCCCCTTTCTGAGCAAGGCCAGGATGTGTATATTGCTGACCAGGAGCTGACGGCGGCGGAAGCCGTATCCAGGATTGCGGCGGGTTTGCAGCTGAAGGCGAAAGATGATGCAACAATGGCCAGCAGCCTGTACGGCAAGGTAGCAGATGATGCCTGGTATGCCTCTGCTTTTGTGGCAACGTATGATGCCGGTATCGAGCTTGGCGGGGAAGTGGATCCCTCCCAAACCCTGACCAAGGAGGAGTATACCTTCTATCTGCAGCAGGCTTTGGAGAAATCCAAGCAGTACCCGCTGATTAACCTTGTGCCTGCCGCTATCAGCGATGAGGCGGAGCTGACCCCTGGATATCAAGGGGCGGTACAGCGTTCCCTGAAATTCGGCATCACCTCGCTGGATGCGGAGGGCAAATTCCACCCCAAGGCGAAAATCACCCAGGAAGAAGCAGCTGCCATGCTGGACAAAGCTGTCGCTTATGCGGCAGAGCATCCGGGACCGGAAGCATCCAAGTAATCTTGATCCTTTTAGCACAAACACCGTTTGCCCTGCCATGTAGGGTCAAATGGTGTTTTTTTGATCAATGACGCATATATAATCATGCTCTCCTGATGGTATCCGCTTGGCATGTTTGAGCCGTTGCCCAATCCGGGTAAAAGACTAAAAGTCCGTCAGTATAACCGTTTTTGGAAATCAAAGATCGCCGAAAGGATGATGCATGTAATGAAAAAGGCGGAAATGGCCCGGGCTGCCATCCGGCGAATGATGATTGCTTTATTTTTGCTGAGTCTGGCAATGGTGTTTAGCCTGTCTGAGGGCAAGGTGCAGGCATCACCTGCAGCTGGCAAAACCATTGAGGTGAATCTGGACGACAAAACCTTGTCCTTCCCCATCGCTCCCCTGTTGGAAAATGGCACAACCCTGGTTCCGTTCCGCCCTCTGTTTGAGGCGATGGGCCTTGAGGTGGGCTGGAATCCAGAGCAGCAGACGGTTACCGGGCAAAAGGATGGCCTGACCATCGTTATGACCATCGGCAGCCAAGCGGCTACTGTCAACGGGAGCGGTGTTCAGATGCTGCAGGCTCCCAAAATCATCGACGGCTACACAATGGTGCCCCTCCGTTTTGTAGGGGAGACGACTCAAGCGCTTGTGGCATGGAATCCGTATAAGCCGCAAATTCTTGTCTACACGGAATCGTACCTGGCTGCCAACGGACTGACGAAGGCCACTGCCGAAGCGGAGATCAACAAGCAAATTGCCGAATTCAAAAAGAAATATGACGAGCTGACCGCCAATCACCTGCAACAGCCGCAAACGCCGGTAGCTGTGCCGGACGCGCCTGCCGGGGACGGCTCTTACCAGCCTGCCGGTTCTGACCAGGTAAATCTGAATGCTCTGCTGGGCATGTACTACGGCTTTAGCCCCGACTACGACGGCTACGAGTGCGGCGGCATGTGCTGGAATATCATAACCTTCCTGCCGGAGAACAAAGTTGTGGTTGGGGCTCCGCCACAAGGTGGGCCGGAAACCATCGACTGCTCCCGGGACGGCTGCCGGAGCTATACCATTCAAAACGGCACATTGGAGCTGGATAACGGAGACACCTATGAAATTGCGGTTAAATCCGGCAAGCTGTATATCGATGACGTAGAGCTGGACCGTGTCAGTACAGTCCAAAACGGTCTGACGCTTAACGGGACTTATGTCCACCGCGGCTTCCAGGGTCTCATCGGCATATCTGCCGGATCGACCTCCTGGACGCATACGCTCACGCTGAATGCCGACGGAACCTTCAAAACCGACAACATGATGATCGGCAACGTGCAGGGCAGCGCACCCACAACAGGGGCGGCCGGCGGTTCCGACAGCGGCTCTTACCGGATCAGCGGCAATACCATCGTGTTCGCTTTCCAAAACGGCAAGATTGCCAGCTCCTTGTTCTTCGAGCATGAGGACGGCAGCATCCAGGTGGGCGACGAAAATTATGATAAGGAATAAGCGCCTGAGGGGTTATCTCCCCTCAGGCTTTTTCCAGCTATCCTTCAGCGCTACAATCCGGTTGAATACAGGGTGGGCT
>JAEWAA010000251.1 GCA_023391955.1 Bacillota bacterium
AGATAAATGAGAGGCGGAGTGAGGGGCGGGAGGTCGGGAAGATGGCGGGGAGCAGGCCGATGGGTAAGAGGTTCATTATTCAGGCTGGCAGTGCGCACTCCTGCCAGTTCCTTCTGTGGTAGCTCCGCGCACCTGAACGCTATGCTTTCCACCATGATCTAGCACTATCTCCCACGCCTATTGACGGGCTCTCCCTAACATGATAGAATAAATTCCAATTTAACCGAACGGAATAATGTGAATGTTGACCGAACCACCGGAAACACAGCTGGCCTTCACAAGGCGTTTTGCTGTGTTTTTTTGCATTTCCGCATCGCATTCCGCAGGGAAAGGGAACGGTGTTTGCCATGAGCGGAAAACGCCCGCAGTATTCCGCCGCCAGAGCGGTAGAGATTATTATGGCTGTCCTCGGCCTGGCAGCCGGTATCTGGCTTGTGCTGCACTGACCGCCGGGCTCCAGGGTGGCAGCAGATCAGGTTTTGCCGCTCCGCAAAATTGGGTGTCACGATGGTCAAGCCGAAGCTCATACACTTGAAGAGAAGCCTCTTACAAGGAGTGAGCAAAAATGGCAGCATGCGGCGCATGGAAATACAGAAATGTGACCCCGTCGGTGTATCAGTCGTTGCAAAACCTGGGCAGACAGTATGGCGCTGCAATACCCGGTACCCCGTCCGGGCGGTTTTCGCTGAAGGTGGGCGGAATCCAGGTGGGATTTTCGTATTCCTGGGATGTCCGGTCCGGCACCCTGGTTCTTGTATGCGAATCCAAGCCGGTTTTGGTCAGCTGTTCCCTCATCAAAAATGCAGCGGATAAAATCATGTCGGACAGCGGAGCCAGGCCTTACTGATTCCAAGACGGCCTGCCCCGCAGACGTTTCCACCGGATCAATCTGCCGGAACGGGTAACTGCTCCCGGCAGATTTTTTCCGCTTTCCAGAGGAGAGGCTGGGCATGGTCAGGAGGTTCGGTTACAATGGAAAAAACGCGCGTAAGGAGGATAACTCATGGCTGCCTACAAGGCTATATTGTTCGATCTGGATGATACCTTATACGATTTCTCCGGCAACTGGGAACAAGCCCTCCGCAAGACGTTCCGGGAGCACCCGCTGACTTCTGAGTTGGATCAGCCCTCGGTGGTGGAGGCGTTTAACCGGTACAGTGCGTTGCATTGGAGTCTGGTTCACGGCGGGACTATTACGTTTGACCAGTACCGGTTCAAGCGGCTGGCCAGCGCGCTGGCGGACTATGGGATTGAACTGGGCGATGAGGCATTCGGGAATTTTAACGCCAGCTTTATCGACAACAATCTGCAGCTCATCCGCCCGGAGGAATCGGCAATCCGGCAGCTGGCCCGTTGGGCAGAGCATTGCAGGCTGGGCATCATCACCAATGGTCCGGCGGATTTGGCGGAGGAGAAGGTGAAACGTCTGGGATTTCAGGCTTTGATTCCGGCAGAGCACATTGTTGTGTCCGAAAAGGCAGGTTTCTTCAAGCCGCAGCCGGAGATTTTCCGGTACGGGCTGGACAAGCTGGGGGTACAAAGTCACGAAGCGGTTTTTGTCGGAGACAGCTGGGAGGATGATGTGGTAGGAGCGGTAAATGCGGGCATAACTGCCATATGGCTGGACAAAAAAGGGAAAACGGTGCCCAATAATCCGGACTGCCAACCCCTGGGCATCATCCGGCACATCAGTGAAGCCGGGCAATATCTGTGACGGCAGCAGCAAAAACAGCTCCTCCCCGGGCCGGGAATGGAGCTGTTAATGTTAGACTGCCAGGTCGGAAAACCTTACAAACCGGAAGCCGCCTCAGGCTCATCCGCCCAGTAGCCGCCCATGGCTTGCAGGAAAGGTTTGCCGGGCAGGTAGTGGTTGGCCTGGATGGTGCGCACGGTGCCGGTTTTGGCCCGCATCACCACGGATTCCGTCTCCGCCCGGTAGCCGGGCAGGAAGCGCACTCCCTTCAGGAATTCACCCGGCGTGATGCCCGTGGCGGCGAACAGCACATCGCCCTTGCCCACCAGATCGTCCATGGTCAGAATCTTCCGGGGGTCGGTAATGCCCATGGAGAGGCAGCGGTCAAACTCAGCCTCATCCGCCGGCATCAGCCGGCCCTGGAAATCGCCTTCCAGGCACTTCAGCGCCGCTGCGGCAATGACACCCTCCGGGGCACCGCCGGAGCCTACATACATATCAATCCCCGATTCGGCAAAAGCAGGGGCCATGGCTCCCGCCACATCGCCGCCCGGCAGCAGCTTCACACGAACGCCCATCGCGCGGAGGATCGCTATCTTGTCAGCATGGCGCTCCCGCTCCAGGATGGATACGGTCAAATCGGAAACGGCTCTCCGGAGAATCCGGGCCGCCTTCTGAATGGTCACGTCCAGGGGATCCGCTAAGGAAACCTTGCCCTTCAGCTCAGGCCCTACAGCCAGCTTCTCCATATACATGTCCGGGGCGTGGAGGAAATTCCCCTTGGGGGCTACGGCCATTACCGCCAAAGCGCCGGGCAGGCCCTTGGCCGCCAGGTCCGTCCCTTCCAGCGGGTCTACCGCCACATCCACCTCGGGACCTTGGCGGTTCCCGACTTTTTCACCGATATACAGCATGGGGGCCTCATCCATCTCACCTTCGCCGATGACGACCGTGCCTTGGATGGAGACGGAATTGAACATGGAACGCATGGCGGCTGTAGCCGCTCCGTCCGCTTCGGTTTTGGAGCCGCGCCCCATCCACTTGGAGGAGGCCAAAGCCGCCAGCTCCGTTACCCGTACCATTTCCAATGCCAATTCTCTCTCCATATCCAATCCGCTCCTTTTTCTCTGAATAAGAGTGTCTGATTGTCTTGCTTTCCGATGTTTAGAACGTCTTATATTTTAATTATGACATACTATATATCAACATTTCAAGCGATATTGAAACCTATTTTTAAATATGGTATCAATGAGTTATAACATTGGAACCTGGCGAGAGGTGAGTGACCTATCGAACTGACATCCCGGCAAAAGGAAATTTTGGCGCTGGTGCGCAAATCCGCTCCCGTTACCGGCGAGCAGATTGCCGAACAATTGGGCTTGAGCCGCCCCACCATCCGCTCGGATCTGGCAGTGCTGATTATGCTCGGGCTTCTGGATGCCAAGCCCAAGGTGGGGTATTTCCCGGGCGCGGCGTTACAGCCCCAGGGTGAGGTGCGGAGAATGCTCCTGGACCTGAAGGTCAAGGATATCCAATCCCGCCCCGTCAATATCAGGGAGGCTTCCACCGTGCAGGATGCGGTAGTGGCCATGTTTTTGGAGAATACCGGAAGCATCTTCGTCACAGACGAGCAAAATTGGCTGCAGGGGATTGTGTCCCGCAAGGATCTTCTGAAGGTAATATTGGGCAATCCGGGCAGCGCGGCTATGCCGGTGAGTCTGGTGATGACCCGCAAGGCCAATCTGGTTACCGTCGGGCCGGAGGAGCCGGCGCTGGATGCTGCCCGCATGATGATCCGCCACGAGGTGGAGAGCCTGCCGGTGGTGGTGGCGGTGCCGGATAAGAGCGAAATTGAAGTGATCGGCAGAGTGAGCAATTCCACCATGACCCGGATTCTGGTGGATTGGGCGGAACGGATCGGAAGGGGAGAGTAGGGTGAGAGAGAAGCAGCAGTGGATTTATATATGCTCGGATGCCGTAGGGGAAACTGCGGAGGCGGTAGCCAAAGCAACCTTGCGGCAATTTCAGGGGGGAGAAGCAAGGATTAAACGATTCGGCCAGATCCGTCATGAGGATGAAATCCGCAGGATGATGGAGGAAGCGGCCGCAGTGGGAGGTTTTGTGGGGTATACGCTGGTCCAGCCGGAGCTGCGGGAGATGATCAAGGCGGAGTCCATCCGGCTGGAGGTCAGGATTGTGGATATACTCGGACCGATGATGCAGGCGTATGCAGATACCTTCAACGATTCTCCCCAGTGGAAGCCGGGCCTTCTGCATGAGCTGGATGATGATTATTTCCGCAGGGTGGACGCTATGGAATTTGCGGTGAAATATGACGACGGCAAGGATGCCGCCGGTCTCCTGCTGGCGGATGTGGTGCTGGTGGGGGTGTCCCGCACCTCCAAAACCCCGTTGTGTATTTTCCTGGCCCACAAGGGGATCAAGGCCGCCAACCTGCCGGTGATTCCCGAGGTAAAACCGCCCTCCGAGCTGTTCCGGACCGATCCCTCCCGGATCTTCGGTCTGACCATGAAGCCCGAGCATATGCAGCATATCCGGGAGGAGCGTCTGAAGGCCGTAGGTCTCCCGGGCGGATCGCGCTATGCCTCGCCGGAGCGGGTTCAGGAGGAGCTGCGCCATGCGGATGAGCTGATGAACGCCCTGGGCTGCCGCATTATTGACGTGACCAACCGGGCCATTGAGGAAACCGCCGGCCTGATTATGGAAGCTGCCCGGAGGGCTACATGAAAGCCATTATCGTGGACGACGAGCAGCCGTCCCTGGATCTGCTCAGGCTGCTTCTGGAGCGGGATGGCAGAATCCGTCTGAGCGGTGCGTACAGGAAACCCTCCGAAGCCCTAGCTGCACTGGAGGAGGCAGGGCCGGATGTGGCATTCCTGGATGTGGACATGCCGCAGATGAACGGGCTGGAGCTGGCCAGGCGGATTCATGAGCGGCAGGAGACGGTGGAGATTGTATTCGTTACCGCCTATGCCCAATACGCCATTGACGCATTCCGGCGCAATGCCCTGGATTACCTGCTGAAGCCCCTGACCCCGGAGGCCGTCTCCGAAACGGTCAGCCGCCTCTACAAAAGACGCCAGCCTCAGGCGCCGCTGCCGGTGTCCACCCGCCCGGGGGAGATGAAGGCCGTTCTGTTCGGCGGCTTCGACCTTCTGGACGCCGCAGGCCAGCCGGTGAAATGGCGGACCCTGAAAACCAAGGAAATCATGGCTTATTTTCTCGCGAAGGAAGGCCAGCCTGTATCCAAGTGGGAGCTGATGGCCGATTTATGGCCCGAGCTGAATGAGGAGCAGAGCCGCACTTATCTCCATACCACTCTTTATAATCTGAAAAAAGCCCTGAAGGACGCCGGCAGCAGCAGCCAGATCCATTACGTGTCCGGGCAATACCACGCCAGCTTCGGGGATATTGCCAGTCCGCTGCGGGTATTCCGGGATTTTGAACGGAGCCGCCCGCCGCTAGCGGAAGACGCTCTTGGGACTTACCTGGCCCTAACCGCCCTTTATCAGGGGGAGCTGTTCGCCAGGCTGGATTACTCCTGGAGCGCCCCCTTCCGGGAAATGTGCTTTGGCCTGTTCAGGCAGTCCTGTATCCGACTGAGTCGTTATTATTTGGATAAGGGGGAGCCGGAGGCCGCGGCCAAAGCGGCAGGTCAGCTTTTGACCCAATCGGAAATCGACGAAGAAGCCCATGAGATGATGCTGGAGGTCCATTTTTGCAAAAAAGACAGAATGGCGCTGAAGCACCAGTATGAGCTGCTCAAAAAAGTTCTGCTATCGGAGCTGGGGCTGCCTCCGAAGCCGGCGGTACAACGGCTGTATGCCGGCATGATGGAGCAGATCGGCTCGGAAGCTTAAGAATAAACGTCAAAAAAGCCGGATTGCTCCGGCTTTTTTGCTGTGCATGGGGCCGATCAGGAGGCAGACTCTACGCTTGCGCCTGCTGAGGGGGAAGCAGATGCGGTCGGGGCTTTGATTTTGCCCTTGGCCGGGTGATCGGTTCCCTTGCGATCAATGAAGGTTTTCAGCTCATCGGTCAGGCTGTCCTTGATTTTGGCGATCAGGTCGTCAGAGGTGATACCCTTGCTTTCAGCAATCTCCGCCAGGGATTTGCCCTCTTGCAGAAGAGTGCCCAGCTCCTCCTCAGTTATGCCCAGAATGGCGGCCAGGTCCGCATTGCTGGCAAAGCCGCCCCTTAGGCCGTGCTCCCCGCGGACGCCTTTGCCGTTCTTTTGGCCGTTGGCATCGGTGCCGGCGGCATCCTTTTGCTTCAGGCCGGTGCGTTCAATCTGCTTCTTCAGTTGGTCGGACAGGCTGCTTGTCAGCTTGTCCGCCTGCTCCTGGGTCAGCTTGCCTGCAGTGACCGCTTCGTTGATGGCTGCGGTTTGGGCAGCCACCAGCTTCGCCAGATAGTCTTCCTCGGTCAGTCCGGCGGCGGCTGCGATTTGCACCAAGGTCAGTCCTTGCTCCAACTGGGCGGAAATAGCGGATTCCTCCACATTGAGAATAGTTGCAGTTTGCTTCAGCAGATCGGTCTTGCCCATGTTTGCCAGACCGCCGCCGCGTTTGCCGAAATCGCCGCCCCGGAAGCCGGCTTCCCCATGCCCGCCGGAACGGTTCTCACGGGTGGTATCGGTAACGGAGGTGGAGGTGGAAGTGTCGCCGGAGGCTGCGGCAAAAACCTGATTATGTACCAGACCTGCCCCGCCTACGAGAACGGCTGCTGCCAATACACCGGAGATGATGGTTTTGTTTGCGGATTTTTTCATTACAGCTTCATCCTTCCCTATTGAGGTTTATCTTGCTCCTCCAGCATAGAACCCCAACCTTAAACCCGTCTGAGCGCCTGCTTAATGTTCTCTTAAAATCTCGGCTCCCCGTAGGATACCCCCTGAAAACCAAAGGAGGTCTCGAAGACGATGGCACGGTTAGAGGTCTCGAATAGGATAGCACGGTTAGTGTCTTGAATGAGAAGGCGCGGTTAGAGGTCTCGAAAAAAGGGGGAGCCTCGGCAGTGTTAGCGTGATGCTGTCCGGCGCCAGTGCTGCCTCCCTTTTGCCGGACCGTAGATCCGTTATTGCGCATAAAAAAGCCTTTTTTCCTCCGTACCGGACACAGGAGCCGTTATATGTGGTCAAACAAGGTGAATCCATTCATTTGAAGCGAAATAACGGATCGTCTGTCCGCGAAAATCGAAAAGTGGCCCAAATGAGGAAAATAACGGCTGTACGGTCCGCGAGTTCAACCGACATCGTAGAGCCGCCGCAACATTTTTGATGGAGGCAGCGTCGTGCTGCCAGGTTGGCGTGGCCTTTACACACAACGCAAAAAAACCGGCCCCGCCAAAGCGGAACCGGTCTGTGGTGCTGCCGCGGCATGCCGCAGGCAGTGTATAAACAATGGATTAGCGTGCTTGCCAGCCGCCGTCCACGTTCAGGATATGGCCATGCAGGTAGTCGGAAGCGGAGGAAGCCAGGAATACGGCAGGGCCGCCCAGGTCTTCCGGTTGGCCCCAACGGCCGGCCGGGATACGTGCAGTGATGGTATCGGTACGCTCGGCATCCTGACGGATCGGAGCGGTGTTGCGGGTTTCGAAGTATCCGGGAGCGATGGCGTTAACATTAACGCCCTTGGATGCCCACTCGTTGGCGAACGCCTTGGTTAAGCCGGCAACGCCATGCTTGGAGGCTGCGTAGCCAGGAACCAGGATACCGCCCTCGTAGGACAACATGGAAGCAACGCTGATGATTTTGCCGGATCCGCGTTCGATCATGTGACGGCCTACCAGTTGGGTCAGGAAGAACACAGTGTTCAGGTTCAGGTTGATAACATCATGCCAGTCCTTGGCAGAGTGCTCGGCGATGGGAGCGCGGCGGATAATACCCGCGTTGTTAACCAGGATGTCAATGTGTCCGAAAGCAGCGACTGCCTTCTCAACAACACCCGGAAGCTCTTCTTCCTTGCTCAGGTCAGCGGTGATAACGTGGCAGCGGCGGCCGATTTTATTGCACTCGTTCAATACAGTGTCATCGTTATCGGTATAGGTAACCAATACCAGATCTGCGCCTGCGTTGGCCAGTGCCAAGGACATGCCGGCTCCGAGACCTACTGTACCGCCTGTGACTAATGCTACTTTTCCTGTGAGATCAAACGCGCTCATTAAGACATCTCCTTTAAATTGGATAGGGATTGTGTAAAATGTATGGAATCAGCGGATGAGCTGTATCCCTCTAGCCGTATAACGCTGAACGGTTTCACCCGGCAGCCCGGGGTCCGTCACAATGGCCGTCAGCTCCTCCGGTTTGGCGAAGGTGAGCAGGGCACATTGATTAAACTTGGTGTGGTCCGCTACACAATAGCATTCCGCAGCAGCCTGCATAATCGCCCGCTTCTGGCTCACAATGGCTTGGGTAAACACCGTAAGCCCGTATTCCTCATGGATGCCGGTTGCGGAAATAAACGCCTTCTGGATGTTCATGTTGCCGATGATGGAGGCGAAATTCTCATTGATCAGCTGGTTGCGGTTGCGGTAGCCGCCAGGGACCACCAGTCTTACCTTGTCCTTCTTCACCAGCTCCCCGATGATAAACAGGTCGTTGGTGACGACGGTGACGGGAATGTTGTCCAGGAGCTTCGCCATAGCCAGCGTCGTACTGCCGCCGTCCAGTGCGATAACCTCTCCCGTATTAACAAGCTCCAGCCCCCGCCTGGCCGCCTGTGCCTTGGCATCCTCGTTCTTGGAATTGGGCAGGGAGTCGGGAAACAACCCGGCAAAGCCTTCATTGGCCAAAGCCGCCCCGCCGTGGAATCTCCGCAGCAGGCCCTTCTTCTCCAGCTTCTCCAGATCCTCGCGGATGGTCTTGCCGGATACGCCTAATTCCTCGCTGAGCCTGGACACGGTGGCTTCCTTATCGGTAATGAGTATTTCCAAAATTTGCTCGTGACGCTTGATGGTGGACATAAGCTTGCCTCCGAGGAGAGAATCGGGGAAGCAACACAATCCGCTCTCCCCCGGCAAACATCGATGTTTGAATATACTATATCACACTTCCAAATGAACGTAAATAAACCTTAATGAACATTTCAAACATTTTTTTGCGGGAAAAAGAAAAACCTCCCAAGCCGAACCCGGGAGGATGCTTGTACCTATTATGCTTCAATCGGCTTGCTCCATACGGAGGATTTCCAGGGGACACCTTTCAGCCTTAGATGACGTAGTGGTTCCACTCGCCGCGTTTGGGATCGTGTATACGCAGCCAATCCGCAGTCAGGCCGAACAGCCGGTCCCGGTTTTCCTGTCCAGTAAAGGAGTGGTCTGCATGCGGCAGAATCTCCTTGTCGCTCATGCCGTCGCTCCGCAGCCAGAAGGCCTTCTGATAGAGATGGGCGGCGTCGCTGGTAATGACCTCATCCTCCGCACCGTGGAGCACCAATACATCGCCGCGGATCTGTCTGGTTTCCTGCAGCGGATGGGCGTTTGCCAGAGATTGGAGGAAACGGTCGGTCAGGGTATAGCCCAGATAGTCTGTTTGCCCTGCGGCGATGATGTTCCGGTGGGCCTCCTGGCCGATGATCCGCACAATATCCGCCAAAGGATGGGCAACGGGAGCCCACAGCACCAGCCGCTTCACCCTTCTGTCGCGGAAGGCGGTTTGTACGGCAACGGCGCCGCCCAGGCTGTGGCCCAGAAGGGTGACCCGGGACAGATCCACACAATCGAAGGAGAGGGTATAGTCCAGCATAATGCGGGTTTCCTTCACCAGCTGCTCCATGCCGCCGTCTCCGTAGCTTCCGGTGCTTTCGCCGCAGCCGCCGTAATCGAAGCGGACTACCAGATAGCCGGCGTCGCTGAAATAGCGCGCTGCCTGAACGAACAGCCGGTCCACGCCGATGCGGCTGCCGGTAAAGCCATGGCAGAACACAATCAGGGGCAGGGTTTCCCCTTTGCCGCCGCCTGCCGGATAGTGCATGGTTACGGCCAGGTCTGCGTGTTCTGTTTTGACGGTACGCTGAAGCTCCATACAAACCCCTCCATAGTGTGCAGTTCCTTGTTCGTGTCCCGGGGGACAAAGGTCTGTCCGTTAAATCTCAGCTGATAATGGCCAGCTGCCGGGATATCTCCAGCCGCTGCTGCTTGAGGAGAAGAAGCCGCTCAATCAGCTCCTGCTGCTCCTTTTTGTCGCGTCCCCGGAGCTCGGCGTACAATTCCAGCAATAGCCCGTTCACTTCATCGTACTGGCGCCAAAGCTCATCTTTTGTTTTCGCCTTCCATTCGGAGGCGATACGCTGCTCCTTTTCCTCCAGAGCCTGCAGAAGCTCCTGCTGCCACGTTAGATCTCCTTGTTCTCCCGCGTAGTTATATAAGTCCAAATGGTCATTGATCCATTGATTGGTGTATTGGGAATGCGTCACATTCATCTGCGCCACGCTCCTTCATTTAGCTTTGTTTATATACTTAGTATTATACTCGGAATTATTGGTATTTCAAGTGGGCGGAAGAATTACTTTTGAGCGCAGATGGATACATGCAGCAACATGTACATACAACATGAAATGATGATATACTGTTTACCATACAACTGCACGGTGTTGAAGAAAGCGATCGAGGGGTTTATCCCTACCATTGGAGGTTTATGATTTGAAGGAAAAAACGGTGCCCAAATATATGCAGGTCAAACAGGAAATCCAGGCTTGGTTTCACAGCGGAATGATGAAGCCCGGGGACCTGATGCCCTCGGAGAATGAATTGGCGGAGCGCTTCGGCGTGAGCCGCCAAACCGTGAGGCAGGCCTTCGGCGAGCTGGAGGGGGAGGGCTGGCTGTCGCGCATCCAGGGCAAAGGAACCTTTGTGTCCACACCTCAGACGGGCCATTCCGAATCAGTCCGGACGGTGGGCCTGATTACCACCTATATCTCCGATTACATCTTCCCCCATATCGTCCGCGGCGCCGAGGCGGCCCTGCGCAGCAAGGGCTACCGGCTTCTCCTGTCCAGCACGGACAACGACAAGCTGCGGGAGCGGGAGGCATTGGAGATGATGCTGGGCCAGCCCTTGAGCGGGCTGATCATCGAACCCACCAAAAGCGCGGAGGGCAACCCCAATCTGGACTTGTACCTGGCCTTGGAATACCGCGGGATTCCGTATATTATGCTGAACGAGCAGTACCCGGAACTGGATGGCCCCTGCCTGAAAACTGACGATGTCCTGGGCGGCGCCTTGTCGGTACGGCATCTGCTGGGATTGGGGCATGAGCGGATTGCCGGCTTTTTCAAGATGGACGATATGCAGGGGGTGAACCGGCTGAAGGGGTTCCGCCAGGCTTACCGGGAGAAGGGCTTGGCCATTCAGCCTGAGCTTGTGGTCCAGTATGCCACGGAGGAAAAAGGAAGCAAACCCTTGGAGGCGGCTATGCAGCTCCTATCCCGGGAAGCCGGCCGACCTACGGCTTTTGTCTGTTACAATGACGAGCTGGCGGTCCAGCTGATGGAGATCATCCGGCAGTCCGGCTTGTCCGTACCGGAGGATGTGGCGGTGGTGGGCTTCGATGATTCCAGCCTGGCCACCGCTACAGAAACCAAGCTGACCACTCTGACCCACCCCAAATCCCTGATGGGCCAGGAGGCGGTAGAGCTGCTTCTGCGGATGATCGGAGGCAAGTCGGCCAAACCCAAGGGGAAGCTCTATACCCCCGAATTAATTGTACGGTCCTCCACAAAAAAATAGCCAAAACTATAGCAAACTTGTACGTACAATTGTATAATAAGAAATGACTGAAAGGCATGCGTTACCTTGCGGGGATTATTTAGGACAGGAGTGGGAGAGTTGCTTGAAAAGCTGAAGGAAGAGGTGCTGGAGGCCAATTTGGACCTGCCCAAGCACGGCCTGGTTACCTTTACGTGGGGGAATGTAAGCGGTATCGACCGGGAGAGCGGCCTGGTGGTTATTAAACCCAGCGGTGTATCCTACGATGTGATGAAAGCGGAGCATATGGTGGTTGTGGATTTGGACGGCAAAACGGTGGAGGGAGAGTATAAGCCTTCCTCGGATACGGCCACCCATGTGGCGCTGTACAAGGCTTTTCCGGGAATCGGCGGCATTGTCCATACCCATTCCCCGTGGGCTACAGCCTGGGCTCAGGCAGGACGGGGGATTCCGGCACTGGGCACCACCCATGCGGATTATTTCTACGGCAAGGTTCCCTGTACCCGCCCTATGACAGAGGCTGAGATTAAAGGCGCATATGAGCTGGAAACCGGCAACGTTATTATCGAAACCTTCCAAAGCCTGGGGCTGGACCCGCTGCAGGTTCCGGGTGTCCTGGTGAACTGCCATGCGCCCTTTACCTGGGGCAAGGATGCCCATAATGCCGTCCACAACGCTGTTGTGCTGGAGGAAGTGGCCAAGATGGCCTTCCATACCTTCCAGCTGAACCCCGGCATTGAGCCAATGGATCAGACCCTGTTGGACCGCCACTTTCTGCGGAAGCACGGAGCCAACGCTTATTACGGGCAAACCCGGATGATTTAGGAGCCTATGCGACGAAAACAACAGAGTAAATCTATATTTTGCGTTAGGAGCGGGAGGGAAAGGGGTGGCTTGAGGGCGAGTTTTTTGTTGGTCTTGATACCTTAATAACCCAATAAAATCAAGGCCAACAAAACGTGTTTGAGCATCCAAGCCACCCTTTCCCGTTAGCGAGTACCGCACAATGAATATGGATTTACCAACAGACTTCTCGAGTACCAACCACCCAGGAGGAATGCTCATGAACGATGACTTGAAAAACCGGATTCTAAGCGGCGCCACCGCTCTTGGAATCGAGCTTGGCTCCACCCGCATTAAAGCTGTCCTGATCGGGGAGGATGGAGAATCTCTTGCCTCCGGCTGCCATGATTGGGTAAACAGCTACGTGAACCAAATCTGGACCTACGGTCTGGAGGAAATCTGGAAGGGTGTGCAGGACAGCTACCGGAAAATGGCTGCAGAGGTCAAGACCCGTTACGGCGTCACGCTGCGCACTGTCGGAGCCATCGGCTTCAGCGGCATGATGCACGGTTATATGGCCTTCGATCAGGCCGGGGAATTGCTGGTCCCTTTCCGCACGTGGCGCAATAACATCACCGGGCAGGCATCAGAGGCACTGAGCGATAGCTTCCACTTCCATATTCCCCAACGCTGGAGCATTGCCCATTTGTATCAGGCGGTGCTGAATGGGGAAGAGCATGTGGGCCGGATTCATTACCTGACCACTCTGGCAGGGTACATTCATTGGAAGCTCACCGGACGGAAGGTGCTGGGTGTTGGCGAAGCGTCGGGCATGTTTCCCATCGATATGCACACGAAAACTTACCACGCGGGTATGGTGGAGCGGTTTAATGCTCTGATTGCCCCCAAGCAATTTCCCTGGAAGCTGGAGGATATTCTCCCGGAGGTGCTGGTAGCGGGAGAGCAGGCCGGTGCTCTGACGGAGGAAGGGGCCAGGCTTCTGGATGTAACCGGAGAGCTTGCAGCCGGAATTCCCTTCTGTCCGCCGGAGGGAGATGCAGGGACAGGGATGGTGGCGACTAACAGCGTTGCCCCACGGACCGGGAATGTATCCGCCGGTACCTCGGTGTTTGCTATGGTTGTGTTGGAGAAGGAGCTTTCCCGGCCCTATGAGGAAATTGATCTGGTGACCACACCCTCAGGCAGTCCTGTGGCCATGGCCCATTCCAACAATTGCTCCTCGGATCTCAATGCCTGGGTGGGTCTGTTCGACGAGTTTGCCAAGGCCATGGGTCTGCAGGCCAATCCCGACCAGCTGTACGGGACGTTGTACAATCTGGCCCTTCAGGGTGATCCGGACGGCGGCGGTTTGTTGGCGTACGGTTATTTGTCCGGCGAGCATATGACTCATTTTGAGGAAGGACGGCCCTTGTTTGTCCGGACCCCGGGCAGCAATTTCAGTCTCGCCAATTTTATGCGTGTCCATTTGTTCACGGCTATGGGGGCGTTGAAAATCGGCATGGACCTGCTTTTGAAGCAGGAGTCTGTTCAGCTGGATGAAATTTTGGGCCACGGCGGGTTGTTCAAAACCCCGGTTGTGGGCCAAAAGCTGATGGCAGGAGCCCTGGATGTTCCCGTTTCCGTCATGGAAACGGCAGGGGAAGGCGGAGCTTGGGGGATTGCGCTTTTGGCATCTTATATGAGCGGGAAGACAGAGCAGGAATCGCTGGAGGCGTATCTGGGCAGCAAGATATTTGCAGACAAAGCGGTTTCCTCCATTTCCCCCGATCCCAAGGAAGTGGAAGGCTTCGAGGTCTTTATGCAGCGTTATAAGC
>JAEWAA010000257.1 GCA_023391955.1 Bacillota bacterium
GCGCTACCGGACCATCACCCGTTTTGAGGTGCTGGAGATGCTGCCGGATGAACAAGGGGAAATAGCTGCCGTGCCTCCTGCCGAGGATACCTGGGAACCCCTGCAGCTGGGAGAGCGGTGGAGCGGAAGAGACCGTTATGTTTGGCTAAAAGTGGAGGCGCTGCTGCCTGAGCAATTGGCGGAGCACAGAATGGTGGGGCGGTTTGATTTTGGCCGGACCCACCACGGCAACAGCCAGGGCTTCGAATCTCTGTTGTTCCTGAATGGCCGCCCGCTGCAAGGGGTGGACAGCAATCACCAGGAGGTGTTCCTGGATGAGCTGGCGGGACAAACGGTGCAGCTGATTTTCCGGCTGTGGTCCGGCCTGGAGGGGGGAGGTATGCCCCAGCTTCAAATTCACGAAATTAAACGGGCGGAGCTCAGCTTTCTTCATACGGCTTCGGACGATCTGTATTATACTGCCCGGGCCGTCCGGGAAACCGTAGCCGTGCTGCCGGACACAACTCCCGACAGACAAACGCTGCTGGCTCTGTTGAACCGTTCACTAAATCGGGTGGACTGGTCCAAACCCGGCTCCGACGCCTATTACAGCTCCGTTTCGGAAGCAGCGGCAGCGCTGCGGGAGGGTCTGGAGGTTTTGCCGGCCAATCATCCCGTCACGGTCCGCTGTATCGGGCATACCCATATTGATGTGGCTTGGCTGTGGCGGCTGCGTCATACCCGGGAAAAAGCAGCACGTTCCTTTTCCACGGTCCTGCGCCTGATGGAGGAGTATCCGGAATATATCTTTTTGCAAACCCAGCCCCAATTGTATGAATATATCAAAACGGACTACCCGGAGCTGTACGCGCAAATCTGTGAACGCATCCGGGAGGGACGCTGGGAGGCAGGCGGAGCCATGTGGCTGGAGGCGGACTGCAATCTGACCTCCGGGGAATCTTTGGTGCGGCAGCTGCTCTTCGGCACCCGCTTCTTCCGGGAGGAATTCGGCGCGGAATGCAAGTATCTCTGGCTGCCCGATGTGTTCGGGTACAGCTGGGCTTTACCGCAGATTCTCCGCAAATCCGGCATCACCTCCTTTATGACCACGAAAATCAGCTGGAGCCAGTACAACCGGATGCCCCATGATACCTTCGTTTGGAGGGGGATGGACGGCTCGGAGGTGCTGACCCATTTTATAACGACGCCTGAAATTGAGTTCCCCCACGAAACCTACTATACCTATAACGGTTATGTCGTGCCCGAAACGCTCACCGGCATCTGGCGGAATTACCGGGACAAAGCCTGGAACGAGGAGCTGCTGCTCTGCTACGGCTTCGGGGACGGAGGCGGCGGAGTCAACCGGGATATGCTGGAGATGCGCCGCAGGCTGGACCGCATGCCGGGCTTGCCCAAGGCGGTAACAGGCCGGGCGGATACCTTCTTCCAGGAGCTGGAGGAAAAGGCGGCGGCAACGGATCAATATGTCCATGTCTGGGACGGAGAACTCTATCTGGAGAATCACCGGGGTACTTACACCAGCCAGGCTTTCATCAAAAAAGCTAACCGCCGGTTCGAGCTGTCCCTGCGGGAAACGGAGCTGTGGTCGGTATGGGCGGGGTTATTGAACCCTGCGGTGTCCATCAGCCGAGCTCAAGAGCAGTTGAACCGGGTTTGGAAAATCGTGCTGCGCAACCAGTTTCATGATATTATTCCCGGCTCCTCCATCGCCGAGGTGTACGAGGACGCCCAGGAGGAGTATGCAGAAGCGGCACAGCTGCTGGAGCAGGTGAAGCAGGAAACGGAAACGGCCTTGCTAAGCGGCCGTACAGCATCCGGTGTTGGCGATAGCAGCCGGGATACGGCCAGAGGCTTCACCGTGTTGAACAGCACTTCCTGGAACCGGTCGGGGTTGGCGGCCATCGCGGCAGAGGAGGGGAAAACCTCCGGCTGCTGGAGACGGGCCGACCACTCCCCGCTTCAAGCCCAGCGGACACAAGAGGGATGGCTGGTGGAAATGAAGGATGTGCCCTCCTGCGGATTCACATCCATTTGGTATGAGCCGGAGGGTACGGCAGCTGTGGACAACCTTCCCTTCTCCTATACCGGCATAAGCCTGGAAACGCCCTTTTATGTGGTGGAGTGGAACGAAGCGGGGCAGCTCACCCGCATCTATGACCGTGAGTTAGGCAGAGAGGTGCTGGCACCCGGAGCTTGCGGCAACCTGCTGCAGGTATTTGAGGATAAACCCATGCAGTTCGATGCCTGGAATATTGACCTGTTCTACCAGGAGAAATGCCGGACGGTTACGGAGCTCCGGTCTGTCCGTCTTCAAGAGGCCGGTCCGCTGCGGGCGGTGGTAACCTTCGAATGGGCCTATATGGATTCCGTGATCCGCCAGGAGCTGATTGTGTATACCGGCAGCCGCCGGATGGATTTCCGCACGTCGGTGGAGTGGCGGGAGCAGCATCAGCTGCTGAAGGCAGCCTTCCCCGTGGATATCCGCGCGACGGAGGCGACGTATGATGTCCAGTTCGGCAATGTGAAACGGCCCACCCACTGGAACACCAGCTGGGATTACGCCCGGTTCGAAAATGTGGGCCACCAGTGGGTAGACCTGTCTGAACGCGGCTACGGCGTCAGCCTCCTGAACGATTGCAAATACGGCTACGATGTAAAGGAAAACGTGCTGCGCATCAGTCTGATTAAATCTGCCACCTATCCCGATCCACACGCAGATCAGGGAGAGCATCAATTTACGTATTCGCTTTTGCCCCATGAGGGGGATTGGCTTATGGGAGGTACGGTCCGGGAAGCTTGGGACTTGAATTGTCCCATGATAGGGGCTGCCGGATTGCCGGAGGGAGAGGCGGGTTCCTTCATCACCTTATCTGCCGACCATGTGTGGATCGATGCGGTCAAAGCCGCCGAGGACGGATCCGGTATTATCCTGCGTCTGCATGAGTTTGCGGGCCGCCGGGGACAAGTTATTGTCCATACTGCCGGTGAATTAATCTTCTGGCAGGAGACGGATCTGATGGAGAGGCCGGAGGGAGAGGACCAGGCTGGGCCTTTCGAGTTTCATATAAAGCCGTATGAGATCAAAACCTTCCTGCTCCGCCTGAAGGGGGAAGGGGAATGAAGCCTACCCAACCGCAACAAGTAGAAACAGATGTTCTGGTAGCCGGAGGAGGCACATCGGGCTGTCTGGCCGCTCTGGCTGCTGCCGAAGAAGGCGCCCGGGTGGTGCTTGTTGAGAGTGACAGCGCATTGGGCGGTGTTGCCACCCGGGGCGGTATCCACCGGTATTATTATGGCTCACCGGGTGGGCTTCAGGAGCTGGTGGACCGCCGGACAGAGGAGATTGCCCGGGTGTTCGGCGGCAAAACCAAGGGTTTTCATCCGGAGGCCAAACGGGCGGCGCTAAGCGCCCTATGTTCGGAACGGGGGGTGCAGGTGTTTTTAAATACGGTGGTAAATGGCATCACCATGTCCGGTCCAACCGTGTCCGGCGTTACAGCCGCATCCCCTTGGGGGCAGCTGCGGATTGAGGCCAAGGTTACGGTGGATTGTACGGGAAACGGCAGTATTGTCCGTATGGCCGGAGGCACACTCCGGTACGGCCGGGAGCTGGACGGCATTTACCATAATTATTCCTATATTCCCCGCGGCCTGCAGGACGGGGTCCTAGGGTATGACAACCTGGACGCCGGCTGGGTGGATCCCTATGATCCGTGGGATGTAACCCGGGCTTTCTTCCGCGGCAGAGAATGGGTGGCGGAGGCCTGCCGGCAGGGCAGCCGCTACTTCGGCTTGTCTGCGATGCTGGGCCTTCGGGAAGGGGGGCGGATCGAAGGAGACACAACCATCCGGCTGGAGGATTATATTGAGGATACACCCGCGCCGGATGTAATCGCCCGAAGCTACTCCCACCTGGATAATCACGGCTTTGATACCGGTAACGAAAGCGGGTTCAGCCAGCTGTGGATTTCCGTATTGGGCCTGTTCACCAAAGGGCTGTGGTGCGACATCCCTTACGGCAGTCTGCTGCCCCGCGGATTGGAGGGGATCTTGGTTGGGGGCCGTGCACTATCTGTAGACCGGGATGTCTCCATGGGTGTCCGGATGCAAAAGGACATGCACAAGGTGGGCGAAGCGGCAGGTGTTGCCGCGGCCATAAGCATCCAGTCCCGCGTAAGCCCGCGTGAGCTTGACCGGAGGACGCTGCAGCAGCGGCTGGTGGAACGCGGGGTATTGGAGCAGACGGATCTGGAACGGAAGCAGGGGCGCAATCTGCGTTTTACTCAAGAGCCGCTTGCCCATATCGACCTAGAGGAAATCAAATCAGCGCCGGAGAGCTTATTGCGTGATCTGGTCAAAGCATTGGGAACAGGAGAAGGCTGGAAGGCGGTTTGGCTGCTGGCTCATAAAGCCGGTCCCCGTCCGGCTGTGATCCGGGCGCTGACCGTGAAGCTGCAGGAGGACATTTGTCCGGTTGAAGAGCGGATGATGGCCGCCATTACACTGTGCCTGATGGGCAGCACTGAAGCGGTTCCGTTCCTGATGAAGTTTATCCGCTCCAAGGAAAAAACAAAGCTCAGCGATCATCCCAAGTGTGTTCCCTTCTGGGTGGCAGCGTTTGTATTGCTCCGGCTATTGAAGAGTAAAGCGGCACTTAACCAGGCCTTGACCGCTCTGGAGGAAACAGAATCCTCCGTAATCCAGACCTTCCTGCTGGATTACCTGTCGGTGCTGTTGCCGGATATGTCTCGCGAAGAGCAGGACAATACCGCTTCCGTGCTGTCCCGTTGGCTGGAGCATCCACGCTTAGGGGCGGACTATCTGATGCATGGCGAGCGGCCGGAGTCCCTCCGCTGGAGTCTGGAGCTGCGGGGAGCCATTCTGCTGAAGCGGTTGGGCCGCGAAGCCCCGGTGGCGGATGTATGGCGGGAAGCTGCAATCGATCCCCGGCGGTATGTGGGCCAGGCGGCCGATTATCTGCAGAATCCGGCATTAGCCAGCCGAGCGCATCCTTCACAAGAAGTAAACCTGGGAGAATACGATGCCGCTGTTATCGGAGGCAGTGTGGCCGGAGTAGTGTGCGCCGCCAAGCTGGCAGAACGGGGATTGCGTGTCGTACTGGTGGAGAGCAGTGGAAGCCTGTTAACGGAAATCACCCGTTCACGCCGGACACAATGGTCCATCACAGCCCGACCTTCTCCGCATTCTGCTTCCGGCAGGCTGTTGTTAGCCTTGCAGGAGGCCGGCGCTTACCGGAATGGAGAGCTGGAGCCGGTTCTGGTCCAGCTGGCGGCAGATCGTTATATCCAAGATTTTGGAACACACGTTCTGTTCGAGGCGTTATATCAGGAAGCGGTTCCTGATCCGCAAGAACAGGGGTATACCTTGATCCATCTGGCGTTGAAAAACGGCACAGGGATTTTACGGGTCCGGCACGCCGTTTTCCCCGGCAGCCCAACAGATAAACACGAGCCGCCAACCGCCCGTTTAACCCTGACTGCGGTTCTTGTCGGTATGGATGCCCAACAGCCCTTCACCTGTGAATTGCCTGCTATACAGGGAGATGTCACGGTACAGCTGCGCCGGGGCTTTTACCCGGAGGAAGCCATTATGGAAGTAAGCTGGTATGGAGAAGGACCATCACAGGAGATGGCCGCAATGGCTGTCGTCGTGGAGGCGCTGAATGAGCTCCGCAGGCTTGGCCGAATTCCGAAGGAGGCTTCTCTGGCGTATATCGCAGATATCCCCTGGCAGGAGCCGGCGGCAGAGGGGGATAGGCGAAGCGCAGAACATGTGCCGCCGCTGGAATCCCTTTTGCAAATGGGGGAGGATGCAGCAGATCGGGTTTGGAGCCAAAACGGATAAGCGTACTGAAAGGAGTCTTCCATCAACGGGGAGACTCCTTATTGCTTTGCCCCATAAACCAACAGAAGGGTCTCATAACTCTCCAAAGCACCATCAGCCTCCGCCGGAAAGCCCAAGCTCCGGAAGATCTCGGCGCATTCCCGAACCACCATTCTTCCTGTCTCAGCCTGCCCGTGAGCGGCCAAATGATCCGCCTCGCATAATCGGGCCAGCAGCATCTGGTGCAGATATGCCTTATTTTTGGGGAGCTGCCGGAGCTTCAGCAGCCATTCGTCGCCATCCTCCCGGCGGAGCTGGCGGTAACAATGGGCAATGTAATTGGTCAGCAGGTTGTACATCCGCTCCTCGTAATGGGAATAGTCCGCATAACGCAGGAGGCTAGTGTAGCAGTTATGCATGAGCAGCCGCTGAGTGTCTGCATCAAACAGATAATAATAGGAGGAGAACAGGTTGATTTCCTCCAGCATCCAGGATTCCTTCCTCATGAGATAGTGGATGAGAAACTGCTGCTCTTCCGCAGTGCAGGGGGTAGAGGGCAAAGAGGTGCCGGCGGAGAACGAATACTGGATGGCCCGGGATAAATACGCAATAACCTTATGATAGTCGGATTTATCGTTCCGGTGAAGACGATACAGTTCCTCCAGCTTACCGCGTTGTTTACTGTTGGCTGCATAAGCGAAGCTGCGCCACAGGGACAGGGATTC
>JAEWAA010000125.1 GCA_023391955.1 Bacillota bacterium
ATATGGAAGCTGCCGGCTTCACTGCGGCAAAACCGGCATATACGGATTCCGGGAAAACCCCTGGGGTTTGTCACGGTGACGGTGTATTGGGGACAATCGTTTTGGTATTCTGAATATCTGTATTCGTCTCGGTAAACAACCGGTTTACCCAAGCAACGATCCATTTGCGGAATGCAATGGCGATGATCACGATAATGGCCAGAATCAACAGCATTTCCAGCGTGCCCAAGCCTTCCTCATTGTTCCAAAACCGTTTTACATAACTCCATCCCTTTTTCATCCGGAAACCTCCTTCAAGTAGTTATTGCATGGATAAAACTGCAGGGGCGGCGACAATCAGCATAACCGTGCAGAACAGCAGCACCATGGGAAACACCATTTTGGCAGAGGCTTCCTCTCCGATGGTCCGGGCCGCCGCCTTCCGCCTTTCCCACAGGGTATGGGACAGCTCCTCCAAAGAATAGGCTAAGTCGCTGCCTCCCCGTTTGAAATTCATCAGCACATTGGTGGAAAACATGGACACCTCCAGCACTCCGCAGGACCGGCTGAACTCCTCCATGGCGATGATGAAGGGCCTGTTGTCCTTAAGGGCCCGGGACAGCTTGACCCATTCCTTATATAAAGGATGGGTTTCGTCCGCTTGCTGGCAGGAACGGTGGATTGCTTGGTGCAGCGTTTCGCCGGCATGGAGCAGCAGGGTGATTTTGTTCAAGAGCTCAGGCAGCTCCAACACGATTCTCCGCCGTTTATGCTTCACCTGGTTGTCCAGGGACTTCACCCGGAAAATCACAAAAAACACCATCAACAGCAGGCAAAACGGGATCATATCCGCACCGCTGGCAACACTCAGGACCACCGATAAAACTGCCAATCCCAGCAGATGCACTACGGTTTCCGCCGTAAAGCTGCGGCAAGCCTCCGCTGCCCGGTTGGCCCCATGCAGAGCCGCCATCCGCACATGAATCATTTCGAATAATAAGGGCCACCGCTCATAAATCCGCAGCTTCTCTAACCCGTTGCGTATCCGGACTTGCAGACTCCAGGCCTTCACAGCTTCATCTCCATTAGCTTCCCGGTCAGCCACCAGCACAGGAGCATGATGGCCAGGCCGGCGGTCATGATGGCCGCACCCGCAGCATTGCCGTACAGCGGCTCCATATAATCCGGCGAGCTCCAATATAACAGGCCAATCACCCCCAGAGGGGCAGCGCCGAGAATTCTCGACTCAAAACGCCGCTGCGCTAATTGCACAGCTATATCCTGTTGGATTTCCATTTTGTCGCCAATCATCTGGGAGGTCCGCCGCATCACATCCGCCATGTTGCCGCCGGTGCGTTTGGCTGTAATGAACACATCCAAAAACTGTGTAAGTTCCTCCAGGCCGGAGCGGCGGCAAAAATCCTCCAACGCTCTTTCAATAGGTTCTCCGTTGGCAATCCTCCGGCTGATCCGGTGAAACTCCACAACAATGAAGGTTTGGGGATGGTTATACAAAAACCCCAGGTCGACTGCAGCAGCGGCAAAGGCATTCTCGATGGATCTGCCTGCCGTTAAAGAGGTCACCAGCGCATGAAGCCCCTGCTTAAATTGCAGGCGCAGCTCGTTCATTTGCTTCTGTACACGAATCCTTCGGTATTGACCGGGAATACCCCAAGCGGCAAAAGCCAGCAGCAGCCCGGCGGCGATAGAGTGATAGAAGAGATATCCGATGCTGAAACAAGCCACTCCTCCGACTGCGAAGCATAGCGCATATTCGGTAAGCGATAGCCGGTACTCGGTATAGAGGGTTCCTTCCGCAGAATTACTCCACCTCTTCCGGGCGGACGGGACCTTAGGTCTTCCTTTTGGGTTGGCGAAGGGCAATTTCAAGCTGTCCCCCTCCTGTCCGGCGGCGCCTCCAGCCCGGAATCCCGGAGCTTTTGCCGGTTGGCCAGCATATGACCGGTGGGGCGAAGAGCTCCCTGCACCTTTTTATTATCAGCAACGTCGGCGCTTGTGCCTGGCGATTCCTGGAACAGGAATAAAGGGACAGTCTCAATATTCTCCCCGTTGATTCCCACCACCTCGGAGATCTCCACCACCCGCCTGCTGCCATCCCGCATCCGGCTGAGATGGACAAGAAGATCCAAGGCCGACGCAATCTGGCTGCGGATCACCTGCACAGGCAGCTGTGCCCCCATCAGCACCATAGTTTCCAAGCGGCTTAGCATATCCTTGCTGGAATTGCTGTGTCCGGTGCTTAAGGAGCCATCATGACCTGTGTTCATGGCTTGAAGCATCTCTAGTGCTTCCCCGCCTCTCACCTCGCCCACGATAATCCGGTTGGGACGCATCCGCAGCGAGGCGCGGATCAAGTCACGCATGCCGATCTGCCCCTTGCCCTCTGTGTTGGCATTCCGTGTCTCCAGGGAAACCAGATTCTCGATCTGCCTAATCTGCAGCTCTGCTGAATCCTCGATAGTAATGATCCGCTCATCCTTCGGAATCCATCCCGACAAAGCATTCAGGAAGGTGGTTTTGCCTGACCCGGTGCCGCCGCTGATAAAAATATTGTATTTGGCCTGGACGGCCTGCTTCAGGAAGTCGGCGGCTTCCTTGGATATGGCTGCCCCGCTCACCAGCTCCTCCATAGTCAGCGGATGGCTGGGAAACTTGCGGATGGTGAGCGTCGGCCCTTTTAGCGCAACCGGAGGCAGCACCACATGCACCCGCGAACCGTCCGCCAGCCGGGCATCCACAATGGGTTGGCTTTCATTCACCGTCCGGTTCACCTTAGAGACAATGGATTGAATCATATCCTCCAGCCTGGCAGGCTCATCGAAGCCTCCCGTAAAGTTGTGGATTTTCCCGTCCTGCTCATAGAAAATTTCCGTATGGCTGTTCACCATAATTTCCGTAACGGCGGGATCATCCAACAGCGGCTGCAAAATGTCCAGTCCCCGGAAAGAAGAGAATACTCTTCGGATCAGCCGGTTTTTCTTCCGGAAGTGAAGGGGAAGCTCATGGGACAAGGCAAAAACCGCTTCTTCGATACGTTTCATCAAAAGCTCGTCGGACAGGCTCTGGGAGTAGTCAATGCTTGAGCCTACCTCCTGCCGCAGCCTGCGAAATATGGCCTCCTCATCCATGACTCTTCGCACCTGCCCATCCGGCGGGGGATTGCAAAACGGACAGCAGCCATTTTTGCAGGCGGTGCTCATATGTTGTGGAAGCCTCCAGTTGGCGGCAATCGCGGAGAAACCGCCACTCCTCCTGATGAGGCAGAACCTCCTCAATATGGACAGCGCCTCCCTGCAAGTCCTGAGGCTGCCCGCCGCTCATGTTCAGAATGGCCGACAGCCTGTCCCTGAGCTCCGGCAGCTCCTCCAGCAGACGAGGAAGCTGACGCTCCGCCTTCTCTCTGGCTATGCAGTGGTCGGGGATGAGCCAAGCGATCCGGTGGCAAGCAGACAATGCTCCCCATATACGGGGATGAAGACTGCTGTCCAAATCCACGATAATGACGTTCACCCCCAAGGTTTGCGAAGCAAGGCGGATCAGCTTGCGGGCATCCTCACGTCCCATTTCCTCCAGATCATCCAAGTTAGAGGCACCTGGCAGGAATCTGACCCGGCG
>JAEWAA010000440.1 GCA_023391955.1 Bacillota bacterium
GGCCCACAGGGTGTCACCCTTGACCACGGTATACACAGTATCCGCAGCGGCTTCAGGCTGCGGCGCAGCCGGTGCCGGAGCGGGAGCGGCCGGTGCAGCAGGCGCAGGCGCCGGAGCAACCGGAGCCGGAGCAGGTGCTTCCGGAGCAGGCACCGGTGCCGGAGCTGCAGGAGCTTCCGGAGCCGCAGCACCTTCGGCGGCCAGCTTCAGCTGGTACTCGGCGTAGCCGTCTGCGGTGTTGCCCACATAGGCCAGGGAATCGATGCCGTCGGAGAAGCTTTTGGAATCCGGCGAGGTCTTGAAGCTTACATTAGCGCTGCCGATAGTAGGCGCCAGAGACCAGTTGCCGTCCGCAGTTGGGTTGATGGTTTTGTACTCGCGGATGTAGTCAATAACCGCCTGGCGGTTTTCATCCGGGGAAGCCAGGATGATACGTTTGCCGTCCGGATTGGCAAACTTGCTGCTGGATGCCCGGTAGTTATTGGAGGCCACCACAAACTTTTGCGCCGGATCAATAGCCTTGCCTTCAAACTGCAGGTTCACAATTCGGCTGGACGTCGGGTTCAACGCTTCGCCGGTTGCCTTGTATTTGGCAGGCTGGGTCACATCGATCTGGTAGCTGACGCCATCAATGACGTCAAAGTTGTAGGTCGGGAAGTCGTTGTTGATTAACTCCTGCTTGGTTGTGCTGGAGGGATCCACCTGATTGAATTGGCCGGCAGACCATTCCAGCCATTCCTTCAGCTCGGCGCCGCTTACCAGCACAGCATTCACCGTGTTGGAATACAGGTACAGGTCGGCCACATTCTTGATGGCAATGTCGCCCGTAGGAATATTAGTGTAGTAGTTCGGGCCTTGACGTCCGCCTGCCTTGAAGGGAGCGCCTGCAGAGAGAACGGGAATACCCTCGTATTCCGTGCCTTGAAGATGCTTTTCCACGTACCATTTTTGTGCATTGGTCACAATTTGGATGGAAGGATCATCCTGGATCAGCGCAAACCAGCTGTTGATAGGAGCCGTAGTAGTGCCTACCGGCCCGCGGACATAGTCCAGCGTATGCTGGTGGTCTTCCTTGACCGCATCCAGCACCTCCTGGTCCGCATCCACCAAGGATTTCTTGGCTGTAGCATCATAAATCGGCTGAACGGTTACGGCCGAATCGGTAACCGACCACTTTCCGCCCGCCAAAGTCAGTTTCAGGTCGATGATGCCCAGATTATTGCCCCAGTAGCCGGGTTCAACAGAAGGCACACCGTTGATGGTTCCCTTGGCCAGGTCCACACCCGGCTGGTCCTTGAAGGCGGCGCTCGGGAACACCTTATGGGCGTGGCCGAACAGGATAGCGTTAATATCCTTCACCTTGCTCAGGTACAGCACGGAGTTTTCCATTTTGTCCGCCTGCGGAATATTCTCGAAGCCGGAATGGGGGATGGCGACCACAATATCGGCACCCTTGGACTTCATTTCGGGCACAAACTTCTCGGCGGTTTTGATGATATCCTTTACAACCACCTTGCCCTCCAGCTTGGCCTTGTCCCATTGAAGGATTTGCGGAGGCACAAAGCCGATCACGCCTACCTTCAACGTATGCTTGGCACCGCTGTTGTCCGTCACTTCTTTATCCAGAATGAGATAAGGGGTGAACAGGTTCTTATCATTGGATTCATCCTGGTCTTGATCATCTACATAGACATTGGCATTCACATAAGGAAAATTGGAGCCCTCCAGGGAGGTATCGAGGAAGTCCAGGCCATAGTTGAATTCGTGGTTGCCCAGGTTGCCGGCATCATAATCCAGCAGATTCATAGCCTTGTAAACCGGGTGGGTTTCACCCTGCTGAAGGGGGTCCACCGTCGCCACATAATCGCCCAGCGGATTGCCCTGGATCAGGTCGCCGTTGTCGAACAGCAGACTGTTTTTGGCCGCTTGACGGGCTTGTTTGATCAGCGAGGCGGTTTTGGCAAAGCCGTATTCATCTGTAGGCTTGTCCGCAAAATAATCATAGTTCACCATGTTTACATGCAGATCCGTGGTTTCCATAATCCGCAGGTCTACCGTAACCGCCCCGTCCTGGGCAGCTGCGGGAAGCACAGCGGGCAGGGTCAGCAGACTGGCTGCCACCGTCGCCGATAGGACTTTTTTCCAAGCTGAAAACCTGTTTGTACCTGACAAATGGAGTTCCTCCTCTATTCTCTCTGGTATGTAGGCAAAAAAACACCATACAATAATCATTCTAAAATAGAGTCAGAGAAATGTCACGATAATTTTTTGTAAATTTATCCAATGAAACCATGATCATTTACTCTTTGATCTGAACAGGCACCACAATGGAAGCGATGAGGCCGCCCTCCGGCCGGAGCCGGTATTCCAGACCGTAGGCTTCGCCGTAATGAAGCTGGATGCGCTGATGCACATTGCGGATGCCATAACCCTTGTCCCGGAGCGTACCGTCCACGATCTGGCGCAGCTTCTCCAAATCCACCGGAATAAAGCCGTTGTCCTCCACCAAAATGTGCAGTTCCTCCCCTTGGCGCTTCACCCGGAGCCACAGCTGGCCCTCCCCGTCCATACTCTGGACTCCGTGAAAAATCGCATTTTCCACCAGCGGCTGAATCACCACCTTGGGCACCATACAGTTCTCCACCCCCTCCTCCATATCCCAGAACACCTCGAAAACACCGGGATACCGCTTCATCTGAAGACGGATGTAAGCCTGCACATGCTCCAGCTCCTCGCTGACGGTAATGATGCTTTTGCCCTTGCTTAACCCGATGCGCAGCAGCTTGGACAGATCCTTCACCATGCTCCCCACATCCTGATTGCCGCTGCCCAGTGCATACCAATAGATGGAATCCAGGGTATTGTACAAAAGATGGGGCGTAATCTGGGAGTGCAGCGCCGACAGCTCCTGCTCCTTCTGCTTGATCTGCATGCCGTAATTTTCCTCGATGGATTGGTCCAAACGCTGGGTCATCCGGATGAAGGCCTGGTACAGCAGGCCGAACTCGTCCGTCCGCTGCCGCGGCAGAGAGGTGTCGAAGGGCAGCCGCTGCCCCGGCTCATAAACCCGGGTGAACATCACCAGCTTGCCCAAGGGTTTAATAATGTCCCGGATCAGATACAGCACAAACAGCAGCACAAATAAAAGATACACGCCCAGCATGACGGTAATGGTCCGCTGGAATTGGGTCTGGTTGCCGGTGATGGAGGCCAGCGGAATCTTGTAAACCAGCCGGGTTCCAAAGCCGTTTTCATAGGAGACCGCATATAAATGGGCGTGGCTGCCCCTTGCATAGGAATACCCCGATTCCTGACTCCCCAAGGAAGCAGGAAGCTCCCCCTGAAGC
>JAEWAA010000500.1 GCA_023391955.1 Bacillota bacterium
CCCCGCGTCGAGCGCGCCCCCGTCCTCCGCGCCGGAGTCGAGCGCGCGCGCGTCGGTCTCGCCGCTGACGTCGTCGCCGCCGCACGCGAGCAACAAGCCGCCGAGCGCGGCCACCGCCACTCGCCGAAGATAGATGAAGTCCAGCATACCCACCTCCACGGCTCCCCGGTCAGCAACCCGCGGGCCACGGATGAGAGCCCTGGGAGACCGGCGAAAACTCCGCAGGTCGTGGGAGGCCGACCGAGCGACTGTGGGGGGCTCCCCAACAGCGCCCGTAGGGCGGGGGACCACGGCGGCGACCGAGGGGCCGTCCGCCGCTCAGCAGCCCTCGTCGACGGCGCCGTCGCAGTCGTCGTCCAGGCCGTTACACGTCTCGGTCGTGGCCGGCGCGCCGCTGCACGCGCTCCAGAGCCCCCCGAGGCAGACCTCGAGACCGACGCTGCACACGCCGACGTCGAGCCCGCACGCCCGCCAGACGCCGTCGTCCACCGCGCCATCGCAGTCGTCGTCGATGCCGTTGCAGAGCTCCACCGCGCCGGGGCGGATGCGATCGTCGTAGTCGTCGCAGTCCCCGCCGCGAAGCGAGTGGCCGCTCACCGCGACGCACGAGACCACCGCGCCGCTGACCGAGCTGCCGAATCCGTCGCCGTCACGATCGGCGAACCACACCGCCTGGATCGTCTCCTCGTCCACGGTGCCGTCGCAGTCGTTGTCCTGCCCGTCGCAGATCTCCGAGAACCCGGCGCCGATCTGCGCGTTGCGATCGTCGCAGTCGCCGCCCGCGCCGCACGCCGCGTCGAGCACCCCGTCGCCGTCGTCGTCCTCGAGGTCGCCGGGGCCTACCCGGAAATCCGCGACGCCATTGCAGTCGTCGTCGATCCCGTTGCATGCCTCGGCCGCTGCGGGGTGGACGGCGCCGTCGGTGTCGTCGCAGTCGGTGCCGAGCAGCGAGCGCGAGGGGACCGGCGCGCAGGAGACGACGACCGGCGAGGTGGGATCGCCGAACCCGTCACCGTCGGTGTCGAGGTACCACGACACCGCGCGCGCGTCCTCGTCGATCACCCCGTCGCAGTCGTTGTCGACCCCGTCGCAGACCTCGACCTGCGCTCCGTGCCGCGCGGGGTTGGTGTCGTCGCAGTCGTCGCCGACGGTGGAGAACCCGCGCATGCCGGCGCAGGACGAGAGCGGGCGGGCGGGATCACCGTGCAGGTCCCCGTCCTCGTCGGCGAAGCCGCTCACCGCGACCTCCTCGTCCACCAGGCCGTCGCAGTCGTTGTCGAACCCGTCGCAGGCCTCGACCGAGCCGGGGGCGACCGAGGCCCGCACGTCGTCGCAGTCGGTCCCGCAGCGCGGCGCGCCGCCTCCGGGCTGCGCGTTGCAGCACCGGAGATCGAAGGCCCCGTCGCCGTCCTGATCGCGCTCGCCGAAGGTGCTCGGATCGCAGTCCTCGTCGCGGTGCTCGGCGTCGCAGATCTCGGTGTTGCCGGGGAAGCGCAGGGGATCCGAGTCGTCGCAGTCGTCTCCCCCGCACGAGGCGGCGACGTGCCCGTCGCGGTCGGCGTCGACCGGGGCGTTCACGCACGCGTCGTCCTCGGCGGAGCAGGCGTCGGTGGTGCACGCGTCGCCGTCGTCGCACGAGGGCGGCGCTCCGGGGGCGCACGCGCCCGCGACGCACTCCTCGAGCCCGTTGCAGAACACGCCGTCGTCGCAGTCGTCGTCGGAGTCGCACCTGCGCTCGTCCATCGTCGCGTCGTCGGTGCCGCCGTCTTGCGCCGGGGCCGGAGCCTGACCGCAGCCCTGCCCCAGCCACAGGAACAGGAGCGCGAGGAGCGATCTCGTCGTCGTACGTTGCATGGACGCCTCGGCCCTACGGGTTCATCGAGAAGAAGACGCGGCCCATCGGCAGCCCGGCGCCGCCGACCAGGAAGTCGCTCGAGCCGGAGACGCCCATGACCGCGAGCGCGCCACCGGTCGCGGCGATCCCGGCCCCGTTGTCGTCGCCCGAGCCACCGAACGATCGCGCGCAGGTCCAGTCGCCCATCGCGGTCGAGGCCGAGGCGATGAAGCCCTCGCCGCCGCTGCCCGAGAGGCTCGCCGCGCCGAAGACCCCGCTGCCCAGCGCGAGCGTGCCCACCGCGTACACGGCGGCGCCCGAGATCGCGAGGTGCGACCCGAGCTCGCCTTGCGGGCTCGCCGAGCGCGCGGCCCACCGCGTGGCGCCCGTGCCGTCGAGGCTCCACACGACCACGTCCTCCGCGCCCGCGCCGTGGGTCGCCAGCGAGCCGAAGGCCGCGTCCGCGCCGGACTGGATGCCGATGTAGAGGCTGCCGCCGGGATCGGTCTTCGCGTCGAAGACCCGGTCCGAGCCCACGCCGCCGCCCGAGAGCGCCCATTCGATGGTGCCGTCGCTCGCGTCGTGGGCCCACACCGCGACGTCGTCGCCGCCCGCGCCCGTGACGACGTAGGAGCCGACGTTGATGACGCCGGCGCTGAAGGTCCCGACCGCGAACACGCGCCCGGAGCCGACGAGGTCGCGCCCGTACGCCAGCGCGTCGACCGGGCCTCCGCTCGCCACCCAGCGGGTCGCGCCGGTGGAGGTCAGCGACCACACGTAGCCTTGCCCCCCGGTGAGCGGCACACCGCCGATCGTCGTGCTCACGACGTACGTCCCGCCGACGTACACGTTGCCCGCGTCGTCCACCGTCACCGCGTGCCCCCGCTCGGCGCTGCTCGACGAACCATCGGAGATCGCCCAGCGATGCACGCCCGCCGGCGTCAGCGACCACACGAACACGTCGTAGTTGCCGGTGCCCGGGGTGATCGTCGTCGGGCCGAAGGTCACCGGCCCCCCGAGGACCACGCCGGTCACGTACACGTTGCCCGCCGTGTCGACCGCCAGGTCGTGGGGCTGAGCCCAGCCCGTGGCGCCGCCGCCGTGCATGACCCAGCGGTGCGCGCCGGTGGCGGTCAGGCTCCACACCACGGTGTCGGGCTCGAGGTCGGCGTTGTTGATCGTGACCGGCCCGTAGGTGACCGAGCCTCGGGGCTGGCTCACCAGCACGTAGATGTTGCCGGCGCCGTCGGACTCCATCGCGACGATCGTCCCCCCCGCGGTCCCCACGATGTCGGCCGACGGGATCGCGCCGCACTCGCTGATGCAGGTCGCGCCGCAGCCGTCGCCCGGGACGAGGTTGCCATCGTCGCAGGTCTCGCCCTCGGCGGGGTCGACGTTGGAGTCGCCGCACGCGCTGTTGCAGTCCGCCGAGCAGCCATCGCCCGAGATCCTGTTGCCGTCGTCGCAGGCCTCCCACCCGAGGTCGTGGATGCCATCGCCGCAGGCGACCGTGCACATCCCCTGGCACCCGTCGCTGTCGCTCAGGTTGCCGTCGTCGCACGCCTCACCCGGCCCGAGGATCCCGTCGCCGCACAGCGCCAGGCAGTCATCGGCGCACGCACCGTCGGGGCCGTCGTCGCAGACCTCGCCGGGCTCGAGCACGCCGTTGCCGCACTCGGCGAGCTCGACCTGACACGTCGCCGAGCATCCGTCGCCGGAGCTCGTGTTGCCGTCGTCGCACGCCTCGCCGCTGTCGAGCAGACCGTCGCCACACACGCACACGCCGTCGTCGACGAGACCGTCGCAGTCGTCGTCGGCGCCGTTGCACGTCTCGGTCGAGGGCACGCAGGCCGCCACGCAGGCCCCCGCGATGCAGAGCCCGCCGAGCGGGCACGCGGTGCCGCACGCGCCGCAGTGGTGGATCGACTGCGCGGTGTCGAAGCAGGCCCCGTCGCAGCACGCGAGCCCGCCGCACTCGGTCGCTCCGCCGCAGGTCGGGCGGCACTGCCCCGCGACGCACGCCTCGGTCGCCGCGCACGCGTCGCCGCACCCGCCGCAGTCGGTCTCGGTGCCGATCGCCCGCTCGCAGCCGTTCGCGTAGACGCCGTCGCAGTCGGCCCGGTCGGGCATGCACGCGTCGATCGTGCAGCTCCCCGCCATGCAGCGCCCCGCGCCGCCGGCGACGGCGCAGGTCGCGTCGCTCGCCTCGTCGACCCTGCCGTCGCAGTCGTCGTCGCGGAGGTTGCACGACTCCGCCGCTCCGGGTCGCAGCGCCGGATCGTCGTCGTCGCAGTCCCCCGCGCGCGACACGTACCCCTCGATCGGCTCGCAGCCGATGCGCCCACCGCTCGCCTCGTCACCGTACCCGTCACCGTCGCGGTCGCGCAGCCACACCACCGTCGCGACGCGCTCGTCCACCGCGCCGTCGCAGTCGTTGTCGCGCCCGTCGCAGAGCTCGGCGCCGCCGCCCCAGCTGTGCGGGTCGGCATCGTCGCAGTCGCCCACCCCGACGGCGCACGCAGCATCGGGCACGCCGTCGCCGTCGTCGTCCTCGAAGTCGCCGGGCGCGATCTCGAAGTCGGCGTGACCGCTGCAATCGTTGTCGAGGCCGTCGCAGCGCTCGGCCGCCAGCGGGCTGACGGCGGCGCGCGCGTCGTCGCAGTCGGTCGCGAGCAGCGAGTGCCCGGGCACCGGCGCGCACGACCATACCGGCGCAGCGTGGCGCGCGCCGAAGCCGTCGCCGTCGGCGTCGACGTACCAGGGTGCCGGCGTCGGGGTCTCGTCGACCGATCCGTCGCAGTCGTTGTCGACGCCGTCGCAGCGCTCGACCATCGCGCCGTGGCGGTGGACGTCGTGATCGTCGCAGTCGTCGGCGATCGGCGAGAAGCCGACCATGCCCGCGCACCCCGGAGCGCCGGGGCCCGGCGCGCCGTGCAGGTCGCGATCGGCGTCCACGTAGACCGTGACCGTCACGCCCTCGTCGATCACGCCGTTGCAGTCGTCGTCGCGGCGGTTGCACACCTCGGTCGCCCCGGGGCGAACGCTGGCGCGCACGTCGTCGCAGTCGGTGCCGCAGCGGGTCGTGCCCGCGCCGTCGGTGTTGCAGCAGCGGGCGTCGATCGCGCCGTCGCCGTCGAGATCCAGCGCGCCGAACGTGCTCGGGTCGCAGTCCTCGTCGCGCCCGTCGAGGTCGCAGACCTCGGTGTTGCCGGGGAAGCGCTGGGGATCGGAGTCGTCGCAGTCGTCTCCGCCGCAGGCGGCGTCGACGTGCCCGTCGCGGTCGGCGTCGACCGGCTGGTGGGTGCAGGCGCCGTCGGCTTCTTCCGAGCAGGCGTCGGTGGTGCAGGCGTCGCCGTCGTCGCAGTCGATCGCGACGC
>JAEWAA010000525.1 GCA_023391955.1 Bacillota bacterium
GTCTGGAGCTGCTGCAGGAGGCAGCAGACAGCTGTGGGGATGAACGCCGGGATGAGGCCCTATTTGTCTCTGCCGGCATTCACATGCGTCTTAATGAACTGGAGGCTGCCGAAGCACTGCTCCGGAATCTTCCCGCTTCCCGGGGGGCTGATCCCATGAACCTGTACCCCGCCGTATTGCTGAAGCTGGGCAAATACCCCCAAATCGGGGAGCTATGCCAGCGGCAACTGCTTTGGCATGTGCACCTCTCCGGAGTGATGCTGTCGTACCTGGCTCAGGCTGCGGACGGAGAAGGACGGGAGCAGGAGAAGCTGGCGTATCTGACGGCTCTTCATCAACTGGATCGGCTGTTTGGCATTGGTATGGGGGCGGGAGCAAGAGGTTTGGCTCTGCAAAGCATCACCAACGGCCAAACCGGAGAAGCAGCCCGCTGGTTTAGCGAGTATGCGGATATGGTGCTGGGTATGAGAACGGACTACAGCAATAACCCTTATTTTGGAAGCGTCCAATTAGAGGTTGGCCCTTCCGGTCAATTGGAAATCAGAAAACGGCTCCTTCAATCCCTTCTCGAGGAAGAGGAATGGGAGCCGCTTGCCGGGGTTGAAGCGTATGAGTCAGCGTTGGTTCTTATCCGCGCCAGACTGGAGGAGCTGGAGGATACAGGAGATGGCCGCTAGGGGAGCACCAGCTCTCCTTTTTTGTTAAACGAGTAGGGCAGATCCGCCTCCGTCTTGCCGTCCGTGTACCGGATGATTCCGTCCTTGATCTCCACCAGACGGTAGTCGTCGGCGTAGTCAGGGGAGGTTTTAATGTTGATGAGCTTGTTCTGAACGGTGTCGTAGGCAACAATGCCCCGGAATGAAGCCTCAAAAATCACATACCTGTCAGACAGCCAGCTGATGTTCCAAATGAAATTGCCGATATGCACCTCACGGGAAGGCTGCTCCTTACCGGGATAAAACAAATACAGTCCGGCATGCTCGTAGGTGGTGTTGTCCTTGGCTTTGGCAATAATTCGGCCATTGGGGGAGGTAACTCCCTCTTTCGCCGCTGCATCCCGGATAAACTGTTCGTTCTGCAGACGCTCCTGTTCCCGGTTAAATACCATATCCTCATGCAGCCGGAAACGGTAGGAGGCCAGCGGCTCAGACCACTCGGGGGAAGCAGCCAGCTTCTTCAGCTTATCGGCATCCTGTGGCATGCGGATGTCCTCCGTTAGCTTTCCTTCGTAGTTGCCATAAAGCTGGATGAAGCCGCCCTTGTAATCCGTGTCTCCGCTCAACAGGTCATCCACCCAAATCCCGCGGTGGGGGTAAGTGACACCATAGCTGCCTCTGCTGTTGCTGAACACCTCATAATCCGGCCACTTCTCCCGCATCTGATCCACCACTTGCTGGACATCAGGCCCGTTTCCAGCTGTGTTGGTGGCGGTGAGCTCCGTCAGATCCGGCCCTTTATTGCCGCCGGACATTTTCCGCGGATAAACAGCGATATCATACGGCGTAGCCTCCCCGCTGAAAAAGAGGTAGAATGGCTCCAGCTTATATCCGAATACAGCCAGCGGAGCTGCTTCAAAGTGTGGCTTCCCCAGCAGCGATTCGATTTCCCCTCGGGTGGAGGCTGTGCCCAGATTACCGATTACTTGCTGCGCATACTCCTTGCGGAACAGAATGCTGGACAATATGTTCCCGCCCTCTACCTCCACATGCTTATCAAAATAAATGTCGTACCCGTTAAAGCTGCTGTCCTGTTTTCCCAGTACCGTGGTCAGTGAACCGCGAGCCCAGCCGCCGTCCAGCCCGGCCTGCAGCACTGGATTCAACTTGGCGGGGACTGCAAGGGGATCCACCGGCTGATACTTGCGGATACTCTCCTTATCAAAAAAATAAGCCTCACCCTTCATCTTAGCCAACCGGAAGGCCTTGGGGCTGGCAGCGTCTGTCTCCATGAAGGCGGTGCCCTGTTCATCCTCCACCCGGAAGAGTGTCCACTTCAGGGCATTCCCCAGTCCGTAAAACAAATCGCGGTACAGACCCTCCACATTGAGTTCGGGAGACGGCATTCCTTTAACCCGCAACAGAGCAGGCTGCTTGCCTTCACCCGGCGGCATATAGCTTATAGGGGTAATGCCTTTATCTGTCAGCAGCTTACCCATATCCTCGGGCACCGCGGCGCTTTTGGGTTCAGGACTGGGGTTGCTTAAACCCGGAGAGGAGCTTGCACCCGCCGTTACAGGCGAACCGGCCCCTGCGTTTGGAAGGATTTCTTTGCCAGCATCCTCTTGGCACCCCGCTAAGGTAAGCCCAGCTGCCAGAGCTATGCCCCAAAACATGATTTTTTTCAAATTTTTCATTGTTCCATACCTGCCTTCCGCCGGTCGCACTCCCAAATTTTCCTTTTTTTATTAGACGGAGGGGGTGGTCATTTTGTTGCATCCATAACCCTGTTTTGTATCTGTATTCCCGCCCTTGTCTGATTGGTGCAAATATGAATATTGTGTTACAGTGGTCACATAAGCACAAAATCCAACGAGGCGGTGTGAGTGTAATGGAGACAGGCAGCCAGAACAGCAAACCGGGCGGTTTGAATATCATCAGCAACCGGAACAGCCACAAGGGCTTCGGGGCAGGCTCCATTGACCTGTCCAATGTGTCCGGCGTAATCATTGACGGAGGGGAAGCCTACATTGATGCCGGCACCCTCCATGCCAGAAGCAAGCTGGAAAAGGGGATTCGGTTTACTCCAGATAAAAATGAGGTGCCCAACGGACGGCCATGCTGGGTCGTCTGGGTAGCCGTGGACCGTAATGCCGAAGGTCAGTTCTACGGCGGATTGGCATCCTGTGAGATGTCGGTAGACCCTGAGGCCAAAAAGGGCTGGAAGGTTCTCGCCGATCATGTGAACCGGATAGACAAGGCCATGAAGCGGCAAATTCTCGTGGAGAATCTGGATGCCGCGGGCAAAGCCGCACTGAAGGACCTGCTGATCCGGCATAACCCGGAATGGTGGGACCGCACCCCGGCAGAGCTGAAGCAGGCGCTGAAATAAGGCAATAGAGAAAAGCCGGGATGGGTGTCCCGGCTTTTTGCTGTTTTATAGTTTATTTCATGACTCCATCTATTTCTTTTCCATAAGACTAAAGGCTTTTAGTATACTTTCCATATCAGGCATCAGAATTTCGTATTTGTCAAAATTCTACCCATTTCCCTATTTTTCGTGATATGATGGAGAAAAAATGGAATATTTATGCATACTACCTGATTTCACATCTGAAAGGGGAGTGTTCATGTACCGGACAGCTTACTGTTTCTTTGTATTTGTATTCACTGTAAGCCTATTTATATTAGGGGCAGCAAACTACGCACATGCAGAGAGCACCTATTTGTCTGAAGATCAAGACCAGATATTACCCTATCTGAATGATTCAAGAAAAAATGCGCGGTTTCGTGGTGGTGATCAATTTGAATTTATCGGTGGCGAAAAAACCAAACTTACCACTGGATTGGTCCGGGATGAGAACGGAACACTGTATTATGTGGCAGATGGTATCCTGACCGCTATGTCTCCGGAGGGAAAGATAATATGGTCCTATCAATTATCTTTTAACTCCGGTGTGGAGACTCCTGTCCTGGGAGCGGATGATGAACTCTATATCTGTATAGGCGATTCCGGGCCTTATGAAGGGCGGGGTACAATCTATTCCTTTAACCGGAACGGGCAACTGAATTGGGTATTCCAGCGCCAGGACGTGGTCATTCGGGTGGGATTCAATTTTGCTGTAGATCCCAACGGCAA
>JAEWAA010000544.1 GCA_023391955.1 Bacillota bacterium
GATTTCAGATGTATGGAATAAAAGCTCCGCACAAAACGGATGCCCTCAATGCTTCTGGCCGCCAGGACCCCCAGAGCCCGCTCATGCTTGATGGAGGATTGGGACAGGATGGACAGGCCCAGATTGGCCTCCACCGCCGACTTGACGGCGCCGGTGCTGCCCAGCTCCATGAGGATTTTCATATCCGACAGATCCAGCCCGCGCCGGAGGAGCTCCTCCTCCATCACCCGACGGGTGCCCGAACCTTTCTCCCGGACCACAAAAGGATACCGCAGCGCATCCTCCAGCGTGATTACTTCCTTCTGCGCCAGCTCATGGCCGGCAGGCAGGACCAGCAGGAGCTCGTCGCTTAACACGGGGTCCATAAGCACATCCGGATGTTCAATGGGTGCCTCCACCAGCCCGAAGGTCAGCTGATGCTGCATAATTTCCTCCAGAATCTGAGCGGTATTCATTACCTTGAGACTGACGGTAATATGGGGAAACTCCTGCCCGAAGGGACCCAAGAGCCGGGGCAGAATGTATTCACCGATGGTCAGACTCGCCCCCAGCTGAAGCCGGCCCTCCAGCATATGCGTGAACCGGGACATGCCGGTTTCCGTCTCCCGCATGAGCTCAATGCTCCGTTTGGCAAAAGGAAGGAGCGCGCGCCCCGCTTCGGTAAGCTCAATTTTTTTGGTGGTGCGCAAAAACAGCTTGGCCCCGAAATAATCCTCCAGCGACTGGATCTGCATAGTCACTGCCGGTTGAGTCATATGCAGCGCCTGGGCCGCACCGGAGAAGCTGCCTTTTTCGGACACCGTATAGAAGATATGCAGCTGATGGAAATTTAACGCCATTCGCGCCCACCGTCCCTTCCTTCCCATTCTATAACAAAGTTGCGTAAAAAGCTTCTGTGCCGCCGTATCCCACATATAAATAAAAAGCATCCCCGCAAAAAGAAGTCTCCAATGAGTTCTTTTGGGGAATGCTGATAATGACCTTGGCTATGGCTCCGGCCAACTGGGCAGATTGGATTATTTGCGCTTGCGGCTGTTCTTCACCAGCGTCATCCGCCGGGAATGGCGAAGCCAGGAATAATAGGTTTTCAGATCGCGCAGCTCCATGGTTTCCGACATACGCCCAAGGAAGGTGACCACAATCATCTTAAACACCGGGCCCCCGGTGAGATCCGTTTCGTTATCAAGGGGAACAAACTCGGCTACCATCACCAGATCTTCATCGATCAGATACACATCCTGCTCATGGCGGTAATAATTCCGGATTTGGCCGTTTTTGAGCCTATCCCATAAAAAGGAAGAAATATCCTCGTATCCTGCCTTCTGGCTCTCCACCCGGTCCAACCAGCGCGAGCGGGCATGATGAGTAATCACAATATCGGCAATCTTCTTCTCTCCCAAAAAAACGAAAAAGGGCTCGTAAGTGCTCCATCTATCCATTTGCTTATCTCTCATGCTCTTCACTCCTCTATAACCCTGGAAGGACTTTAGACCCGGATGGTCTAGGCTATATCATTTATGATACCTGATGCAACGTTGAATTCCAAGTTAAATTATTCCGATTATAACTAAAATTCTATTCAATTATATAAACATTCCCCTTAAATCTGGTAAAAAAACAAAAGGCTAATATCCTTCTTTTCCTATATTTATCACATTACTGCACGATAACGCAATCATTATTTTCGCTATGTTGCAAAAACGGAATGGTCTACAAGTCGGATAGACGGATATCCGCCTTTTTGTGCGTCCGTTACCCGGTTAAATATTGAAGGTTTTGTGAACGCCGTTACACCCTGCCGTTTCGAAGTGTCTGTATAACAAAACCACACAAGGAGGATTTTCATCATGACAGTAGGCGGATATTTGCAAAAGGATACGGATTTGGAGTATGCGGTAGTCAACAAATGCAACGTGACGGTTTTTGTAGAGGGCGAAATGGATTATGTAGGGCCGCTGAAGGGCTACTCCCGGGATTTGATCCAGGTTCCCGGAGGCGACCAGTACCTGCGGAGTCTGGTTCAGGTGTCGCTGAGCTAATTTGAGCAGGCCTATATGAATCCAAAACCAAAAGACACTGCCGCGGCGGCAGTGTCTTTTTTTGGCATTGCTGTGCTGCGGCAATCCTGGACCAATAAACACTACGACTCGCTGATTTCCTGGGGATTCAGGCTTTTTTCCAGCCCCTCCTGGTTATTGCGGCTGTATTCCGTTTTGATTTCATTGCGGAAGGAACGCTCCACCTTCTTCACATACGGAAGGCGCTGTAACCCCTTCAAGGTTTCCTCCAGCTTATCGGAATAAATATACAAGACTACATAAGACATCTTTTTGGAGATATAATGGATACTGCCGAAGCGTTCCAGGTTCTTGGCCGGTTTAATGTCGTTCACCCAAATAATCAGTCCGGTTCTTTCTGTAATCATTGCTCTCCCTCTTTTCTGGTCGCCAATGCGCTTCTCGCGCGAGTATGCTACTTTATCACGAATTCGGAGATGTTTACGATGCACAACTCAGAAATCCTGCTCCATGTTACCCGGGGGGCGCTTGTGGAATGCCTCCACAGAGGCCATATTGCCGTTGCCGACTCCGCCGGGCGGATTCTCGCTTATGCCGGGAATCCGGAAGTGTTTATGTTTGCCCGTTCGTCCATGAAGCCCATTCAGGCGCTGCCGGTTCTGGAATCGGGGGCAGCCGCCGCATACGGCTTTACGGATGCGGAAATCGCTATTCTCGCCGCCTCCCACAACGGGGAGGAATTCCATACCGCAACCGTCTCTTCCATGCTGGATAAGCTGGGACTCGGCCCGCATTGCCTGCTCTGCGGCCCCCACGCGCCGTACCATGCGCCCAGCGCCGCCTGTCTGGCCCAAGCGGGCATCGAACCCTCGGAGCTGCACAACAACTGCTCCGGCAAACATGCCGGAATGCTGGCGCTGGCTCTGCACCTTGGCGCCGATACCGGCACCTACATGGACCCGGCGCATCCGGTCCAGCAGCGGATGCTGGAGACGGTCAGCCTGATGTCCGGCTACCCGGCCGCCAAGATTGTGCTGGGCACCGACGGCTGCGGCGTGCCCGTCTTCGGCCTGCCGCTGTCCCGGCTGGCGGCAGCTTACGCCCGGCTCGGGGAGCTCAGCCGGAGCCAGGAGCAACAGCCCGGCCGCTTGTCCGCAGCAGCCAAGCGGATTATCTCGGCCATCGCCGCCCACCCCGGCCAGTTGGCGGGAACCGGTCGTTATGATACCCGGCTGATCGAAGTCACCCAGGGCCGGCTCATCGGCAAGATGGGCGCGGAAGGCGTCTTCGCCGTGGCAGCCCCGGAGCTTGGCCTGGGACTGGCCCTCAAGATTGAGGACGGAGCCCAGCGGGCCATCTATCCCGCCGTCACAGAAGCTCTTGTTCAGTTAGGCTGGCTGACGGGACCCGAAAGCGACGCCCTCTCCGGCTTCCATAAGCCCATTCTCCGCAACTGGAAAGGCACCGAGGTAGGAGAAATCCTCCCTGTGTTCCGTCTCCGGCAGGAAGGCTGACGTTCTCCTTGGTATGATCAATGC
>JAEWAA010000572.1 GCA_023391955.1 Bacillota bacterium
GAAGTAGGCCCGGCCCAAGCGGAAGGTTCAGACGCCGACCACCCGCGCTGTAGTCAACGCCTGCGGCGGCGGGTGCCGGTGCGGAAGGACGTCGCCAAGCACGAAGAAGTCTCTTTGCAAAAGCAAAGAGGCTTTTTTGTATTCTGATCTACATGGCAGAGCCCGAACCTCCATCGAAACAAATCGGAGTAGCAGGCCGGCAGAAGTGTTGAACTATCCGTACCAGTGTCCGCGGCATCTGAGCTAACGGACTGGAGAGACGCTATTTGGCCGAAAACACACCTTTTTGAAATCTAACGGACCCCAGAGCCTCTATCGGTGGAAAATAAGGAAGAAGTTGCATCAGTTGAACGAAATAGGTGCTGCTGGGTCCGTTAGAATTTAAAATCGGGGCCAGATAGGCAAATAAGGGCGCTCCTGTCCGTTATGATACCGCTTCAAGAGCAGGAGTTAGTCGGCAAGCCCAATCGAAAAGGTCCCAACTATAGCTACCTGAGCTAACGGACCGGAGAGACGCTAATTGCCCTGAAACACACCTTTTTTTTGATCTAACGGACTCCAGAGCCTCTATTGGTGGAAAATAAGGCAGAAGTTGCATCAGTTGAACGAAATAGGTGCTTTTGGGTCCGTTAGAATCACTAATCGGGGCTAAGTCGGCCAATAAGGGCGCTCCTGTCCGTTACGCTCCCTGGTATGAGCGGGGGAAGTGTAAGGAACGTCAAAACGGACGGACACCTAAGAATTAGTTAGTTTTAATGCGGCGGGTCCCACAAGGTAGAGGTCGAAGAGACGTGGCAATCAGAGCGTTTGTGGTTTAAGAAATGGTCGTTGGCAAATGGAGCGCTCGTGGTCAAACGCATGGGCAGGGTGTAACAAACGGTTTGTTCGCGGTTCATCGAATGATAAGGACCGTCTGAGAAAAACAAATAAGTGAGCGGGTGTATTAGTTATTTCACCCCTTTGCGGAAATCGGAGGGGGAGCGGCCTATGTGTTTGCGGAAGACCTTGGTGAAGTAAAGCGGATCCTGGAAGCCCGCGGCAGCCGCTACGTCTGCGATGGGGAGGTCTGTGTGAGTCAGGAGCCGCGAGGCTTTTTCCAGCCGGTAGCGCAGCAGGAACTGGTATGGCGTCTGGTGCAGCTCTTCGGCGAATAGCTTGGCGAAATAGCTCCGCTCCAAACCCACATGCTTGGCCAGGGAGGAGACGGTCAAGCCCGGCTTGGCATAATGGGTTTGAATGTAAGCAAGGGTTTTGTCCAGATACCAGCTTTTGCTCAAATTAGAGCTGGTGCAGGCAGGCAATTGGCCGATCGTGGAGTTTTCCACCATGGAGGCCAAAAGGCGGTACAGAATGCCAACGGCATGAAGCTGGGAGGCGGCAGACGGGGCAGCCCCGTACTCGATCAGCTCCGCCATATAGGCCTCTAGCCAATCCGTTTCGGCATGCTGGTAGATTGGATTACCAGGGGTCAGCCCGGCCAACTCCAGGTAGTGAGACAGTCCCTCTCCCGCGAATGCGACCCAGCTGTATGTCCACGGTTCTTCTGGATCCGCCTGATACGAGCCCGGAACACCCGGGAAGAGCAAAAAGCTGTGCCCTCCTCCAAGCTGGTAGGTCCTGCCGGTGCAATGGTATGTTCCCTTGCCGCAGTGGATATAATGCAGCAAATAATGGTCCCGCATGGACGGGCCCCAGCTATGTCCCGGCGGACATTGCATTCGCCCGCAATAATGAACGGCGGTGCCTGTTGCAGGCAGGACCCGTAAGCTGTGCTCCATCCTCACATCCTCCTTTGCACACAAATGTACGCGGTTTTCCACACAAAAAAATATGACTGATCTCCCGCGGTGTAATCTATGATAGAGACATCAAACCTTCACAGGATGGTGCCGCAAAATGAAAAGCTGCCAATCGGGGCCTTACCTCATACAGTTAATAGGCGAGCTGGCGGAATATGAAGTCAGCCTGCACGCAGAACATATAGAAGAGGGGCTGGATCAGATTCATTTGCATATCCGGCGGGAGGAAGCATGGACACCTCCGGAGCTTCAATTAGTCTGGACTCATCCTGTCCGGGATATTGCAGGCTACTGGCATCCGGGTGCAGGGAGAAATAGAGGCCTTCAGGTGGATTGGGGAGAAGGGAATACTTCACGGGGAACCTCCTCTGCGCCGGTTGGGTGTTTGTTCTGCGGGTCCGGACATAACCGGCTGACCTTTGCTTGGTCTGACGCATTGAATCAGGTCAGATTTCTGGCCGGCGTCCACGAAGAGACAGCGGAGCTCCATTGCTCCGTCACCCTGTTTCAGGAAGCGGCTTATCCTATAACTGATTATCGGGCCAGTCTGCTTCTGGATACGCGAAATGTGCATTACACCGACAGCCTCCATTATGTGCAGGATTGGTGGCAGCAGCAATCAGGCTATTCCCCTGCAGCTGTACCCGCCGCGGCCAAGCTCCCCATGTATTCCACCTGGTACAGCCTCCACCAGCAGGTAAGTCCCGAGGAGATTGAGGAGCAGTGCCGATTGGCCAAGGACCTGGGCTTCGGCGCTGTGATTGTAGATGACGGCTGGCAGACGGAGGATGGGTCCCGGGGCTATGCCTATTGCGGCGATTGGGAAGCCAGCAGCGCCAAGATGCCGGATATGGCCGCTCATGTAAAACGGGTACAGGCTATGGGGATGAGCTATCTGCTGTGGTATTCCGTTCCTTTCATCGGCTACCGGAGCAAAGCCTGGCAGCGTCTGCAAGACAAACTCCTGTACCGTATGGACAGTATGGGCGCAGGGGTCCTGGATCCCCGTTACCCAGAAGTGAGGGAATACCTCACCGGCATTTATGAAAAGGCGGTTGCCGAGTGGGGGCTGGACGGGCTGAAGCTGGATTTTGTAGACAACTTCCGGTTGCCTCCTGGAGATAATACGATAAATGGACATTTGACCACGTCTTCCAAACTGCCCGATGGTTGGGATACTCCCTCCATCCAAGAGGGAGCGCATCGTCTCCTATCTGATGTGACCAGACGGCTGCAAAAGAAAAAGCCCGATATCCTCATTGAATTTCGTCAGCCGTATATGGGACCTTTGATGCGGAAATACGGCAATATCTTCCGGGCCGCAGACTGTCCTAATGACGCGGTGGAAAACCGCATCCGGATCCTTGACCTGCGCCTCCTGGCAGGCAGTACGGCGGTTCATTCCGACATGCTCATGTGGCATCCGGAGGAAACGGCAGAGCAGGCAGCTCTGCAGATCATCAATGTGCTGTTTGCGGTTCCGCAGCTGTCTGTGCGTCTAGATCGCCTGCCGAAGCGGCAAAAGGCCATGGTCCGGTATTGGATGGGCTTTTGGCTTCAGTACCGGGATATTCTGCTGGACGGACGGCTGCATCCGCGGCACCCTGAGCTATTGTATCCGGTAGTGGAGGCCTGCCTCCAGGCCAAACGGCTAACCGTGGTGTACCAAGCGGATGCAATTGCGGTGGAGACTCCTGCGGATAGCGGTAATGAATCACCCGCTCACCGGGAAGCCAACAAGGAATGGATCTTAGTCAACGGCACCTCCCAAAACAAGGTGGTGGTGGAGCTGCTGCAGGAATGGGGTACAGCTCGGTTGACCATCTCCGATTGTACGGGGGGAGAGGTCCAGCAACAGATTCAATCCCTTTCCCCAGGCCTGCATTCCCTAATCGTGCCACCCTCCGGTACCGTCCACATCCAAATGGAGCCAACGGAGGCAAGTTAAGCGGCTCCGCCCCACTGAGCTACAAAGGGGCTTCCCATCATCAACTTAACTCCGGTAGGGCACCACAATTTCCACACAGGTGCCGATTCCCGGGCCGCTGGCCATACGGACTCCGTAGGATTCCCCATAATGGAGGCGCACCCGGGAATCCACATTGCGGATGCCATAGCCGATCCGCGGCCCCTCCGGGTCAAGAATGCGGGTGATGGTGTCCGGGGACATGCCGATTCCGTTGTCAATGACCTTAAACACCACTTCGCTGTCCCGCTTCACGACCACAAGCCGGATGCCCAAGCTGCTGCCGAACCAGGCATGCTCCAGGGCATTTTCGATCATGGGCTGGAGAATCAGCTTTACTGTGGAGCAGGAGAGCGCATCGGGATCAATATCGTAGTACACCTGAAGGCGGGTACCGTGTTTAATGCATTGAATCGCCACATAAGCCTTGGCATGGTCCACCTCCTTGGCCACGGTGGTCATAATCTCTCCCCGGTTAAGGGACAGCCGGTAAAACTTGGCCAGCTCCTGCACCAGCAACTGGAGCTTCTCCATATCCCCGAACTGGGCCAGCCTGCTGATAGAGGAGAGGGTATTATACAGGAAGTGGGGATTAATCTGCGCCTGCAGAGATTCCAGCTCCGCCTCCTTCTTCTGGAGATCAGCCATATAGTTTTGCTGGATCAATTCCTCGATGTTCATCCCCATCTTATTGAAGGCTGCGGCAATCTGGGCGAATTCGTCATTGCCCCGGAAGGTGATCCGCCGGCCCAAATCCCCGTCCCGGAAGGCGTTCAGCGAAGCGACAATTCTGCGGATCCGCCTGGTTAAATAGCCGGAGACTGCCATCCCTAAAAGCGTCATCGCCGCTACACTCACCAGACAAACCATTACGGTCATGCTTCGTACACGGCGGGCGCTTTCGTCGAAGAGGCTTTCCGGGATGGAAGCCTCTAGCCGCCAGCCCAGCCCGTCCAAGGGCTCCGTCAGCAGCAGCCGCTTCGTATCTCCAGAGCCGCCTTCCGGCCCGGCATCTTCCGGCGCTGATTCCATTATCACCCTGCCGCCGGCATCCCGGACAGTCAATGTGCTGGACCCTCCGATATTCCGGTAATCCACCGCTTGCAGCAGATCCTTCAGCTGCACGGTCACCCGCAGAACCCCGATAGGCTTCATTTGCTGAATATCGTCAAACCGCTGGATGAGGGAAATATTCCCGTACGGCTCATCATTCTGCACCTGCCGCCACTGATGATTCTCTGTAAATTCCCCGGAGAGCATCAGCGTTTTATACCAGCCCTCCTCCTCAATCCGGCTCAGGTGAAAGACTTCATACCGTTTTTTGCCCAACAGAGGGTTTACCTCCGTATCCGAATAATACAGCTCCGGCAGGGTATCGTTCTTGAGATAGACGGAGAGGCCAATGTTGAAGGAGGTGTAATTCAACAGATTTTCCAGTGTAGGCATCATGGTTTTGGTCATGGTTTCGTAGCTGTACCAGCCCTGCTCATACCGCCGGAGGGCGCTGTGAAGCGACTGGTTGAAATACAGCATATCCGTAATCCGTTCCAGGTCCGACGTATGGTAGTGGATATTGTCCCGGATCTGGCGGAGGGTGCCCTGAAGGTTATCCCGGGTTTTGTCCCGCATGGTCTGGACGGAGTTGGTATAGGCGAACAAACCAACAGTCAGCACGGAGATCAGGAGCAGGAGGAGGTAGGAGAGCACCAGCTTGTAGCTGAAGGGCCAGTCGCGGACAGGCTTCATATTACAGCTGCCTCCTGAAATCACCCGGGCTGAAGCCGAAATAATCCTTAAACTGTCTGCTGAAATGGGACAAATTCTTGTAACCCACCCGGTATGCCGCCTCGTATACCTTCAGCTTGGGGTCCGTCAGCAGCTGCTTGACCCGCTCCAGCCGCCTGGCGGTGACATAGTCCGAGAAGTAAGTGCCTGTTTCCTCGAAGAAAATCTGCCCGAAGTGGTTGGGGGAGAAGGCAAAATGATTGGCCGCTTCCCGCAGCATCAGCCCGCCCTCCAGGTTGTTCTCCACATAAGCTTCGATTTCCTCCACCAGCCGCCGCTTTTTGCCCTGACGCTTGCGGTGGAGCAGCTCGGATAGCTCGAACATCCGGCGCCGCAGCCAGGATTTCATATCCGACAGGGTCTCAAATTGGTAGAGGATATTGAGATTGCGCATCTCCAGACCCAGCATGCCGTAGAAGTCCTCGTTCAGGGTATGCAAATAAGCATCCAGCCGGGAGACGATATGCAGGAACAGCTGGTAAACGGCCAGCTTCGTATCCATAGCGCCGGCCAGCACAAACAGCTCCTCGATGCAGTCGTCCACCTTCAGCAGCTCATAAGCGGACATGGCGGTACACAGGGACTCCAGAATATGGTCCAGATTGCGGACATTGTCGGACATGATTCCCTTGCCGTCCGTGGGCCGGATCAGCCTGCCCTTGCCGAGAAACAGCTTTCGGGACAGCGCTTCCTTGGCCCCGGCGCAGCTCATATGAAGAAGGGACAGATGGGAGACCACCGGCCCGATGCCGATGGTCGCCGTCACCGGTGTGGCATTCCCGATCCGGCGGATCAGCCCTTCCAGGCGTTCCTCCCTATATCCCTCCTCCAGGATCAAAGCGTGACGGAAAGAATCCAGCCTGCAGCATTCGATTGTTTCTTCCCGGCAGAATCCGTCCACCTCTAACGTCAGCTTCGCTTTTACATCCAGCTTGACGGACTCCTCAAACCCGTTCAGCTTCCAGCTGAGATCATCCGGCTCCAGCACCGCGGCCACAAAGCGGGAGGAGCGCCAGGAGATGCCGATGCTTTCCAATAAGGACAGCACTTGGTCCTCCCCGGCGGTTCCCTCCAGCAGGTTCAAGAGCAGCTCCTGGCGCAAATGGGATTGGGATTCGGAGAAATACGCCTCCAGATGGGAGCGCTTCCTTTCCTCGTCCAGCTCGTTTTTCACATCGGCCAGGGCCTTATGCAGCTCCGCATTATCCACGGGCTTCAGCACATACCCGAAGGCATTCAGCGAAATGGCCTGCCGGGCATAATGAAAATCCTCATAGCCGCTGACAAAAATGACCTTCAGCAGCGGCTGCTTCTCCAGAGCTTGGCGGGCCAGCTCCATGCCGGACATGATAGGCATCTTGATATCTGACACCATAATATCCACCATATGGCTGTCCAGCATCTCCAGCGCTTCGAAGCCGCTGGCGGCGGAGGCGCATACCTCCATATCCAAACTGCCCCAATCCATAAAGCGGGCCAAACCCTCCAAATCCAACAGCTCATCGTCAACCAGGAGCACCTTGTACATGTTCGAAACCTCCGGGCGTCAAGGATAGGAACATTCGCAGGAATAGACAAAGGGAGTATACATGGTCACCAGTATACCCCACCTTGTCGCAGGAAGCTGTATTATTTTTTCATTTTGGCCAGGTTGCTTTGCCAGCGTTCGGTCTGGAATTTGAGGAGTTTGTCATAACCGGCGCGTTTGGCATCCTCCTCCGCTTTCTTCAGAAGACTTTCCACTTCCGCATCGCTTTTGGCATAAAGGGCTTTGGCATAGACCTCGGTGTAAATATCGTTGACGATGGTAGCGATGCTGCCCTCCGCCGAATCGGGGAGAGGGTCCAGATTGACGAATTCGGTAAAGTCCTTGGAGGTTTTCCAGGTGACCTTATTCTGGGCCTGGGTGGTCCAGTTCTGTTTTTCCGGCGGCAGCAGGGAGTCCATTTTGGATTTGGTCTTGTCAATGAAGGTGGTATTGCCTACCCAGTTAAAGGAACCCAGCTTTTCCTTACTCTTTTCCGCTTGGGTAGCAGTCAGGAACTTTTCATTCTGAACAGGTACACCTTCGGCATCGGTTTTGTCCCAATACAGTCCCGGGGGCCCAAAGTTGGTGACCCGCTGCCCTTCATCGCTGGTGACCCAGTCCAGATAGGAGAAGATTGCCTCGGGATCCTTGGCTTTTTTGGTGATAAGGAGCACGTTCCACCCGAGAGAGTTAAAGCTGCTGGGAGTAATTTTCTTGTCATCCAAGCCTGCTTTGTGAATGGGCCAAATCACATCGTAGCCGGCTTCCTTATCCTGCTGCTGCAGGGCGGTGGTAGCGCTTCCTCCCGGGTTCACCACATCTCCGTCCACATAGACCGCCACACGTCCGGTTTTCAGCTTTTCCCCAAGCTGGTCGCTGGTTTGGGTGAAGAGATCCTGGGTGATCAGCTTTTCCCGGAACAGCTTGCTGGCAAACTTCATATTCTCCATAAAGACGCTTTCGGTAAAAATGGATTTCAGCTCATTGCCGGCAGGCGCCGCTTTTTTGAGGTAGGGTTTGTTTTCGGCAAAGCCGCTGTACATAATATCGATTCCCGCACCTTTGGGCCCAACCTCCAAGGGGATTACGTTGGGAACCTTCTCCTTCACCTGCTTCAGATAGGCATAGAGATCGTCGAAGGTTTCCAGCTTGGGAGAACCCAGCTCCTTGTAAATTTTGCGGTTGACGATCCAGCCGCTGTTGCCGTTGGGAGAGGAGGTATACCAGTTGGGAATCTGGTAGGACTTGCCGTCATCGGCCCGCAGCATATTCAGCGTGGCGCTGCCCACGTTTTTCTTGATATTGGGGTACTTCTCCAGGTATTCATCCAGGGGGACAAGCATTCCGGCCTGCCGCAGACGCTCCACGCTGTTGCCTCTGTCCGTCATGACAACATCAGGCAGACTGCCCGAAGCGATCATGGTGCTGAACTTGGTTTCGGCGGCTCCGCTGGATTGGATGGGGGTCACATTCACCTTCAGATTGTCCACGATCCACTTGGAGGTGGAATCATTGCCCCACGGATCCATGGTAAACCAGTCATAGTTGCCGTAAAAGCTGAAGGTGATCGGCTTAACCAGGGCGTTGCCGGTTGCGGCGGGCGCTGTGGCGGAGGCTGTTGCTGCGGCTGTTGCCGCTGCAGCCGGGCTGGAGGAAGGCGAGGATGTGCTGTTGCTGCTTTCTGTGCTGCTGCAGCCGATTGCGGTCAGCATACTGGCTCCCAGCAAGGCGGCCGTCAGGGAAATGCGGTTGGCAAGCTTCATGAAGATACCCCTCTCATGTATATTCGTATGGGTGGGCTCCCGGATGTGCCGGGAAGCGGACTGCTTATTCCTTCAGCGAGCCGATGAGCACGCCTTTCACAAAATATTTCTGGAGAAACGGATAAACCATGATGATGGGCAGGGTGGCTACCATGGTGGTGGCCATGGACAGCGACCGGGTCGTCACCGATTGGGCGGCAGCCAGCCGGTCCTGGGCGGCGGCATTATTGCCGACGGATTGCAGAAGCTGCTCCGTGACGATATTGGAGTTGAGGATTTGCTTCAAGAGCGTCTGGATGGGAAGGAGCCGGGTATCGTTGATGTAGATGGTAGGGGAGAACCAGTCGTTCCAATGCCATACGGCTGTAAAGAGAGAAAGGGTGGCGATAACGGGACCCGAGATGGGAAGCACAATCCGGAACAGCACGCCGAAATGGTTGCAGCCGTCCATCCGTGCCGATTCCTCCAGTCCTGCGGGCAGCCCCAGAAAAAACGTGCGGAAGATAATCATATTGTATACGCTGATGAGTCCCGGGATAATCATAACCCAGAAGGTATCCATCATGCCCATGCCCCGGATCAGAAGGAAGCTGGGAATCAGGCCGCCGCTGAAGTACATGGTGATGATGCAGAAGATCATATAATATTTCCGGCCGATGAGCTCTCTTTTGGATAAGCCATAGGCAAAAACAGCTGTAAACAGTACGGACAGCAGTGTGCCGCTCACGGTACGTAAGGCAGAGATCATAAACGCCTGGCTGATCCGCCCGTCCCCGAAAACCAGGCTGTAGTTCTCCAGGGTAAATTTGCGCGGCCAGAAGGTAATTCCCCCCAGAGAGGTATCCGACCCCACGTTGAACGAAATTACAAGTGAATTCCAGAAGGGGTACAGCGTGCTGAAGCCCAGCACGGCCAGAATAAAGCAGATGATTACCTGAAGCCCCTTGTCTCCCCACGACAGCTTCATGCGGATACGCTCCTTTCTACCATAAGCTGGACCCCATTCTCCGTGCTGCGGTATTGGCCAGCACAAGCATTCCCACGCTGATTACAGCCTTGAACAAACCGGCTGCCGCCGCATAGGAATAGCGGTTATTAAGAATGCCCATCCGGTAGACATAGGTGTCGATCACATCGGAGACATCCCGCAGCACCGGGTTGGTGGCCAGAATCAGAATGTCCTCGAACCCCGCGTTGAGAATATTGCCCACGGCCAGAATCATGAAGATAATGATCACGGGAGCAATGCTGGGCAGTGTGATCAGATACACCTGCTTGAAGCGGCTTGCTCCGTCGATGGAGGCGGCTTCGTACATGTGGGGGTCAATGCCGGCAATGGCGGCCAGGTAAACGATAGCGGCGAACCCAATTTCCTTCCAGACACCCGTTCCCACAAGAATGCCCCAGAAGTATTCCGGCACCGACAGAAAGCTCACCGGCTCTTCAATCAGGTTCAGGCCTTGAAGCAGCATATTGATACTGCCGTTATCCGTGGACAGCATGGAGGTGACGAATCCCCCGACGATGACCCAGGATAAAAAATGGGGCAAATAGCTGATGGTTTGAATCACCCGCTTGAACAAAAGACTCCGGACCTCGTTTAGCATCAGCGCCAGCAGAATCGGGGCGGGGAAGCCGATGAAGAATTTCAGCAGGCTGATCACGATAGTATTGCGCATCACATTCCAGAAGTCCGGAGATTGGAAAAAGGCCTCGAAATGTTTGGTTCCCACCCATGGACTGCTGAAAAAACCCTCATGCAGCCGGTAATCCTGAAAAGCCATCAGGACGCCGTACATGGGCAGGTAGCTGAATACAAACACAAACAACAGGGCGGGCACCACCATGAGCTGGATATCCCATTGGCGGTACAGCCGGGACCACCATGATCTGCTGGGGGATGCCCGTTGGATGGCGGCTTGCTGTTTGGCCTCCATGGTTTTCATCCGTGCGTTTCCTCCTTTCTTTCCTCTGGTTTTATCATAAGAAAAGGAAGGAAACGCTTCCAGCACCGCCGTCAACGAAAAATGTGCTCCAGCAACGGCGGTGCCCTCTGTTGTGTGGAACGGCTTATTCCGGTACGGGAAGCTTCACTGCTCTGATGTTATCGATATGGAGGGTGCCGCTGCCTTGGCTGCCGCTGCCCTGGGCGATGTAAAAGGCAAACTCCTTGATCGAGCCCAGATCAATCACGCCGTTGCCCCCGGTGGACCAGCCGGGACGGGCAAAGGCGGAGAAGGGCAGGCGCACCAGCACGGGGGCAGTGCCTGTCAGCCGGTAACCGGCCTCCCATACCTCACCGTTGGTTTCATGGAATTGGACCGCCAGCTGGCGGTTGGAGCCGTCGGGTGTCAGCCAGAATTCGATGGCTTCCATACCCGGCCATTCAGCGCCTAGGCTGCGGAAGGCTCCGGCATAGCCGGGGTTGCCCACTGTGTAGTCCAGCTTTAGCCCATAGGCACCGCTGCTGATGCCGTAGGTGGATAACGTGACGGTAAGCGAGTTGCCGGAGATGTTGCGCTGCCACTTGCTCCGCAGGCTGCCGTCGGAGCCTCCGTATTGTTCGAAGTCATCGATGATATAGCTGTCCACAGGAGGCGGCACGTATGGACCGTTGGGTGTAGGGCCTTGGTTTACAGCCCGTGGATGAGCGTATACGCCCTGGATTTGGCTGAGTGAATTTTTGTCCGTGAGATAGCCGGGCCAGGTCATGAAATAGACATAGCGGGACTGCTTGGCGGCCAGCATATCCATGTCCGGGAGCTCCCCGTTTTCGCCGATTGCAATGGGACGCCCGCCGCTGAGCTTGACCAGCTTGTCATAATAGGAATCCCGGTAGTCGTTGTTGTAGATGTCCATAGCCAGCACATCCACATAAGCGTGGCCGGGATAATAGGGAGTGGAATCATAGGCCCAGGCGCTCTCTGCGTTGGGATTCCACAGCCAGATCAGATTGTTCAGCCCGTGATGCACCGCCAGCCGCTGATAGGTATTGATCCACAGCTGCTTGAACAATTCTGGCCGCGCTCCCCACCAGAAAAATTCCGCGTTCATCTCATGATACGGACGCCATAGCACAGGCACTCCCGCATCCCTCAGCTGGGCCAGGTATCCGGCAACCTCATCCATCTGCGCTTCCCAGCGGCTGTACAGGACGGTTCCCGAAGTCACGATCTCTTGCATTTCCGCCTCGGTCACATCGGCGGTTACACTTTCCCACCCAGCCGTAGCGGGATCGGAAGGGCGGGGCTGGTGAAAGGTGAGGGCGATGACCACACCCTGCTGGCCCTTGGCTATAGCCGTATCGGTCATGGCCTGCCGCAATCCCGCAAAATCCCCACCCGTGTAATAGGCGAAGTCGGAGCCCCACAGGGCCGGGTAAAAGCCGGACAGCTCCGCCGCTTCATCGTACCAATGCTCCGGCTCCTCATAATAGTTGTGCTGGCCTGTCAGAACACCATTGCCTGTCAGGGCATACAAACGGGAAAGAAGTGCGGCAGCCTCCGGGGAGGCATTGGGGTTAACAGGAAGCATGACCGTGGTTTGAACCTGAACCGATGCTGCCGCCGAAATAAGGGTTCCTTCGCTTAAAGCCTGAACCTTGATATCATATGGGGTCTCCGGCGATAACCCTTCCAGCTTATTGACAATGTGGGGATTTCCTGTGGAGGACGGGACTGTCAGCTCCGACCATTGAGAGCCGGTGGTTTTTTTGTAGCTGATTTTGTACCCCGTAATGCCCAAAGGAGCGGCAGGAGGGGTCCATTGCAGGCTTGCCGACACACCGTCCGTGGAGGTAACGGCAAGTCCGCCCGGCGCAGCAGGCTCTAGACTTCCGGGCAGCTCGGGCATTTTGCCGATAAACACATCATCCATAAACATATCCACTCCCGTGTTGTTCCAGACGGATAGTCTCAAGAGCCCGTCAGCCGCCCCGGAGCGGAGAGTGCGCTCGGTATAGGACCAGGTTAAGGTGGGCTCAGGCAGAATAGGAGTGCGGGTTTCCACCGGCCCCATGAAGGTGCCGTCCAATCCGAACCAGCCTCCCGGCTGTGCGGAAAAGCGTGACCAGTAGCTGAAGAGATAGGAGGTATTGGGCTCAGCGGTAATTTTCTTGGTGCCGCCTCCCGTGAGATTTTTGATCCAGAGGGCATATAGACCGTTGTGTGGGTTGCTGTCCGTAACAGTTAGGCTTTTCCAGACCTCCCATGGCGTAACGGAGCCAGACTCCAAATCCGGATTCGCCACCAGATTGGGACCGGGAGTGGCCTCAAGGCCCAGCAGCGGTTCCGAGCGGTTGCCGGCCCCGTCCAAAGCAAGCAGCCGGATCGCATAAACAGTATAGCTGTCCAGTCCGGACAACGTATGCGTATACGCGGTTTGGCCTGCGGTATGGGGGACAAGCAGCGTGGTCCACTGTGAGTCCGACACTTTTTTGTAGGAGAGCTCATAGGAGGCTACTCCCATATCGTCAGTGGACCCCTGCCAGCGGAGGCTCAGGCTATCAGGACGGTGCTCAGCCTGCCATTGGCCGGGGGTGGTGGGATTCTCAATATCCACATTCTCCCGGATCACCGCATCATCGATACAATAATCCGCCGCTGTGCTGTTCCAGAAGGAGATGCGGATATGCTGGACCCCTTGGGGCGGGGTATACAAGAGCTGCTTGTATTCCCACTCCGTGGAGCCGGAGAAGGTCAGGCTCTGCTGGCCCTGTTGGGTACCGAAGGAATCCATGGTTATGGTGTGGGATGAAACTCCAGCTGCGGCAAACTTGACCCAGAGTCCCACCCGGTAGGTTTTGCCGGGCTGTACAGCAACCGACATGGAGGCGCCGCCGGTATTGCGTTTCACCAGCAGGGATTTGGTCCCGCTGTGGGCGGCACCCGTTGTGACAAGGGGACTGCCCCATTTTTCCCAATTGGCGTCTCCCGCCTCAAACCCGGGATTGGCAAGGAGATTCTCCCCGGCGGCAAGAACGGGCGTTGGACTGAGCAGTCCCCCTGACCAGACAGCCACGGCCAGAGCGGCCGCAAGAAGCAGGCGGAGCCATGTAGTGGAGCGTAATGTGAGGGTCATAAACTTCCTCCTTTAACGAATGTGTCCGGGAACGCGGAATACCCGGCGATTATAATGTAAGCGTTTACTTATTATCTGGCAAGATGTCCCAGCAACGAAAACTATTCCGGATCAATGATTGGCTTGGACAAAATCCTATAAAAAAACCTTCTCCCGGAAGGGGAGAAGGCGCATAAGAATGATACGGATAGTGAGGTGTGGAATTGTTTATTTCAGGTCTGTCCACTTCCAGCTTTCCACTTCCGGAAGGTCATACCCTTCCTCACGGATGAATTGGTGATGCTTCTTGATGATGGCATCCATTTCGTCGGCGATGGCTTTATATTGGGCTGCATTAGGCAGGCTCAGTACAGCTTCCTTGGCCAGATCGAACCGGTCCATTTGATTCAGGACACGCATATCGAAGGGAGTGGTGAAGTCACCGTTTTCCCGGTAGCCGTGGACATGCAGATTATGGTTGTGACGGTCGAAGAACAGGTCCTTGATCAGTCCTTCATATCCGTGGAAGGCGAAGATTACAGGTTTGTCGGCGGTGAAGTAGCTGTCGAATTCCTCGTCGGACAGGCCACGGGGATCCAGCTTTTGGCTTCTCAGCTTCAGTAGGTCCACGATGTTGATGTAGCGGATTTTCAGCTCCGGCAGCTTTTCGTGAAGGATAGAGATCGCCGCCAGGCTTTCGATCGTGGGTTCGGTACCGGCGGAGGCAAACACTACATCCGGCTCCTGGCCCTTGTCGGTGCTGGCCCAATCGATGATCTTCAAGCCTTTTTCCACCAGCACGGAGGCTTCTTCAGCACTGAACCATTGCGGGCGCGGATGTTTGGAGGAGACGATCAGGTTGATCTTCTGACGGTCATTCAGCACCTTGTCGAATACGGCCAGCAGTGAGTTGGCATCGGCAGGCAGGTATTCACGGATGAATTCCGGCTTCTTATCGGCCAAGTGTCCCAGAAGACCCGGGTCTTGGTGAGTGTAGCCGTTGTGATCCTGCTGGAACACGGTGGAGGTGGCCACAACGTTCAGGGAAGGGATATCCGCCCGCCACCCTTGATCGGTAGCCTTGCGCAGCCACTTGAAGTGCTGGGTGATCATGGAGTCTAC
>JAEWAA010000610.1 GCA_023391955.1 Bacillota bacterium
ACCCCGAACATGGGCAGATACGCAAAGATAAAAAGCAGGAGCCCGCCCGGCAGAAACAAGAGCAGCAGCTCGGCGTTTTGCTTGATCCGGGTCCAATGGGATTTCTTCTTAACCAGAGCCTTTTTCCTGATCAGGGATTTCTTCTTGAATATCAATTCGGGCATGATAAAGTAATCACCTCCTGTCCGTTGCATGTTCCGCTTTACACACCGATCATGTCACAGGGCTGCCGCCTGAAGCTACTGTGATTACCGCCAATCGGTTGTTATACGACTATGTAATTTGCGACTCGCTGCACTTCCGAAAAAAATCGCCCTGGTCTCTCCTTCACGGGGAGGATCAAAGCGATGGTTCATTCATTTGATGTTGTTTTTGAGGCGGTACTCCTTGGGAGTGACACCAAATTTTTTCTTGAAGAGCTTGAAGAAGGTGCTTTCGTTGGAATAGCCCACCAGCTCCATAATTTCCTTAATGCTGTAGCTTTTGGTTTCCAGATAATGAAGGGCGCTGTTCAATCTCACTTCATTGATATATTCGCCGACGGACATCATCTCGCTTTGCCTGAACATACGGCCGATGTAGGCCGGTGTCATTCTGAGCATGGAAGCGACGCTTTGCAGGCTGTAGCCCATGTCCGTGTAATTCAGCTCTATGGCTTCCTTGATGGCATCGATGAGGACATCGTTTTTGTCCTGCTCCGAATGCTTCAGCTGGTCATGAAGATCCCGGCAGGTCTGCAGCAGCAGCTCCAAAATCTCGGTCATGGTTTCCTGCTCCAGGACCCGCTGGCTTAAGGTGCTCAGGTCGATCCGGAGGGTGGTTACGCGGTTTTTGTTCAGCTCGCGCACGGTGGCTTTGATGACATCCACCACATGCAGCAGCCCATGCACAATATGGTCGTAATGGTAGGCGGATATATAATGCAGCAATTGACCAACGGCGTTTTCCATAAGGGGAAGATCGTTGGTTTTGATGCCCTCCGCAAGCTTCTTATCCAGCTCTGCGGAACCGATATATTCGACTTGCTCCATGTTGGATGCCACCCGTTCCGGAGTGATCAAGGCTTTCCTGCCAAAAAGCAGCTTATAGGTGGAAATCTGCAATGTTCTGTTGTAGTGGAGAGCAATATTTCCGTATCCCTGAAACGTTCCGCTAACGGCAATGGATAAGCTTAGCTTGTAATAGCGCCAGACAATCTCCTGGATGGTTTCCATCAGCCCGGGCAGTTCCTCACCTTGGGCATTCTCTGCAGAAATGCCGCTGACCAGCAGAACCAAATGATCGTTCCGGGTGTCAACCGTCTCGCAGAGGAAGGAACGTGCAGTTACCGATTCCTCGGCAATATTGGAGATGGCAAAGCTGTACATGGCTTTTTCACGTGGTGTTGTATTTTCGGCAAATTTGCGGTAATCGTCGATTTTGACAATAGCCACAAGAAAGCCTCCCTGAAGATCAAGGCGCAGCCCGTTCTGCCGGGTGCACTCCGTCCATTCCTCAGCGGAAAGCAGGGAGCTGTCCAGCAGCAATCTTCTCATGTGGTAGTTTTTGGCTATGGTCCGCTGTCTGTTCTGTTCATATAAGGCTCCCCCCAGCCTTTTGGCCATAGAGCTGTACACACTGCTTACATAGGTGAGTTCATCCTGCTCCGGCTGTGGGGGTGAATCATCATGCTCCGAATGGCTGCGGATCTGCTTCAGCATAATGTCCACCGGCCTGTATAGCTTATGGGAAATGTAGATGGAAGCGCCAATAGACAGAATGAAGAAGCACAGAATGACCATGACGGAGGTCACCCTCATTTCATAGATGCCGCCCAGGACGGCATTGTAGGGCTGGATGCTCACCACTTTCCAATGGTTGATGCCCATATCCATAAAACTGACCACATACTTTTTTCCGCCGATCTCACGAGAGAAGAAGCTGAAGCTTTCCTGCCCGCCGCCGCTTTTGTCCGCAATGGTCTGGCGCAGCAGATTCACTTCCGGGATATTCTCTTGATTGCCCGAAATAATAATCTGTCCGGCTTCATCGATAATGAACACGCTGGATTGCTGGGGGGCGGCGAAATCATTGACAATTTTCAGATTGTCAAAGATCCACTGCGGCTTAATATTCAAAACGAGAACGCTTTCATTTTCGTTGTCATCGTAATAAGACTCGTACATGATATAGGAGAAAAAATCAACCCGATGAGCCTCACCGCTGAAATTCATCGGAATCAATTCCATGCGCGGCTGCTTCTCTTTGGATTTCAAAAGCTGGACCAGCCGGTCCAGAGGCGGATTGCTTCCGGAGCTGTACGAAAGCTGCCCTGCCGTATAGGCCTTGCCGTTATGGCCGTTATAAATCAGGATGGAATGCAGAAAGGAGGAAGAGATATAGTTTTTTTGCAGCCGCTGTGTGGAGCGGATGACATCCATATCACCCGGGTTAAGCATCAGCGGCGCAATTTCCATATCCGAATAAAGCGTCACCGCCAGGTTATTGATAATCTCATTCATGTAGGACAAATTGCGGTTAATCTGGTTCATGACCTTGCGGTTGGCCTCTTCCTGCATGTGCAGCACCCGGGTCTCCGAGCTGTAGTGAAGCACAGTGGATGAGAAAAGCAGAATGATGACGATGATGCATGAGATGGACAGCAGAATGCGCAGCAAGTATTTTTTGGATTTGTACGTTTCGATTACCTTCACATCCACCCCTCCTCCACCTTAAAGAATGCCATAGAATGGGATGCCGCTCTACTGTTTTTTTTGCGGAAAGCTTTGATTTGCGGAAGGAGCCCCTGACGGAATGCAGCTATTCATAAAACGGACAGCGGCTGAAACAGGATTTTACATAAAATACAGTCTTGTCCTCACACCGCTTCTGTTACGATGTTAAGGGACGGAGCCAGCCGGTCTGTCGGAAAGGAGGATACGGGTTTTTCGCGGAGGGATGGGATGCCGCAATTTTAAAACAGGGGAGATGAGGCAATAATGCGAAAGGACAAAAAAGGAAGGCCAGGCTTATCTGGGATTTTGCTGTTCATGATGCTGTTCGCAACTGTGTTTCCGGCAACGGGGGTTTTTGCTGCAACGCTAAATGTAACCGCTTACGGGGCAAATGGCAGTGATGGTAACGACGATGCCGCAGCCATTAACAGCACCATCCTTGCGGCCGCTGCCGGGGATACCGTATATTTGCCCGCCGGCACTTATTATGTTTCCACTTCCATTATTCTCAAGTCCGGAGTCAAGCTGGAAGGCCAAAGCAGGGACACCACGGTTATCAAGTTTAACGGCACCTCGGATGCGCCCATCATCAATTTAACCGGCAAGAGCGATGTGGAGATTACCGGGCTGACCCTGGACGGGAACGGCAGCCCCTATGTGACCAGAGGAATTGTGGGAGAACCGGCCGCGGGTGCCAATATCCACCATAACCGGATCCGGGGATTGGCCCAGACAACCGGCTTCGGCCCCTTCGGTATTCTGTTCTCGGGCTCCGACGATGTGGAAATTACCGACAATGATTTTCAGAACATCGGCGTAAACTCGGTATGGGGCGGCGCCATTCGCGTAGGCTGGGGCTCGGACCATCCGCAGATCCTGCGCAATACCATTGCCAATACCGGCCGCGGCGGCATCTTCCTGAACGACGGCCTGACCGGGGCGGTGATCCGGGAAAATACCATTACGGGCTCCGGAGTACACAGCCACGGGTTATCCATCGAGCTTCATACCGGCGTCAATGAATCCGTTATTGAGGACAATGTGGTGGATCATTGGATCAGTGTGGTCATCTCGGATTACAATGCCATCCGGCGCAATACGGTACGGGCTACGGACGGCACCTACAAGTCGTACGGTCTTGAAATCTCCTCAGGCAATTCCGTGGTGACGGACAACTGGGTGGACGGCGGGCAGCATCTGGGGATCTCCTCCTCGCCCGCCCGGGACTATACGTATTACGGATACAACCGGATTGAGGATATGATTCAATGGGGGATGCAGTTCCAGGGTGTCAGCTCCACTGTGTTGAACAATCATCAATATTTCTATAAGAATCAATTCCTGAACACGGATAAGGATAACACACTGGCCGTGTACGGCGGTCATGCCGGATATGGGGTCAGACTGCATGGTTACTCCACCAATATCACCTTCGACAGCAACGTCATCAGCGGTAATGAACGGTACGGCATCAATATTACGGACACCCTGCCCGGTATAGACAAAATCAGCTTCATTAATAATACGATTACCAATAACGGTCTGGAGACCATCGATTATTATCCGCCCAGCGCCGGGCATTTGGAATGGAGCGGCAACACCGTCTCCGGCAACGGTACGGACATTCAGCTCACCTCCCGCGGCTTCGGCAATCAGAAGCCAACGGCAAGCTTTGCGGGACCCGTCTCTATCCAATTGGGGCAGACCGCCTCCTTCACCAATACCTCTACGGACGCGGACGGTACTGTCTCCCATTATTTATGGGATTTCGGCGAAGGCATCCCGGCTACGACGGTGAATCCCACACACCTGTACCAAAAACCCGGGACCTACCGGGTGACGCTGATGGCTACGGATAATGAAGGAAGATCCAGCATCAAGGAGCAGCTGATCCAGGTATATGAAGGAGCTCCGGACACACAAGCGCCGTCGGCGCCTTCCGGACTGGCCTCCCCCTGGAAGACGGATACGGCTGTTGGACTGGTTTGGAATCCGTCCACAGATAATTTCGCCGTGGCGGGGTACGACATTTATGCCAACGGCAGCCAGATCGGCTTCACCGGCGGAGCCGTTACCTCCTATACGGCTGCAGGCCTGCTGCCGGAAACGGTTTATAACTTTAGTGTGAAGGCAAGGGACGCGGCCCATAATGTTTCCGCCGCCAGCAACACGCTCACCATAACAACCAACGAACCTCCGGGTGGCGGAACGGGAAGCATAATCCGCGAATATTGGAGTAATGTTTCCGGCACCGTCATGTCCTCCATACCGGTCCATACTGCACCTACCGGCACCCAAACCCTGACGAGCCTGGAGGGGCCCTCCAACTGGGGGGATAACTACGGGGCGCGGATCCGCGGGTACATTACGCCGGATATTACAGGAGCCTATACCTTCCGCATCGCCAGCGATGACAAAAGCGAGCTGTGGCTCAGCAGCAGCAACAATCCGGCAGGCAAGGTGCTGATCGCCAGTGTAGGGGACTGGACCAATCCCCGGGAATGGAATAAGTACCCTTCCCAGCAGTCCTCCCCAGTTACCCTGACGGGCGGGCAAGCCTATTATGTGGAGGTGCTGCACAAGGAGGGCCATAGCGGGGATCATGTGGCTGTTGGCTGGACAGGACCGGGTATCGAATCCATTGCGGTTGTTTCGGGCGGTTATTTGACGCCCTATGGCGGCGGGAGCGGCAATCCCGATCCGGCGGATACGCAGCCGCCTACAGCACCCGCGAATCTGACGGCACCGTCCAAAACCAGTGTGAGCGTGAGTCTAAGCTGGACGGCCTCGACGGACAATGTGGGGGTAACGGGCTACAACATCTATAAGGGCGGGGTCCTGG
>JAEWAA010000686.1 GCA_023391955.1 Bacillota bacterium
CCAGGAATCCGTCTGTAGGATCCCCCTCCAGGATGCTCAGCTCAGCTGCAGACTCCGTTCCGAAGGCGCCGGACAGTTCATTTTCCGCAGGGGAAACGACTGTTTCCGGCAGGTTTTGACCGGCCGAGTCCTTATTACGCATATAATGAAGGATTTTGCGGACATTCGAATACGTCATCCGCTCCGTTGTCTTAATCACGCTGGTAAAAATCTCATGATCCACCACATTGGCGTTGGCGTCAATCTCCATCTCGCAGGACATGGTCAGCCTGTCCACCTGGGGGTTCAGACTGCAGATCCCGTTGGATAGCCTGTGGGGCAGCATGGGAATGACCCGGTCCACCAGATAGACGCTGGTGCCGCGCATGTATGCTTCCCGGTCCAGAGCGGAATTTTCCGTCACATAAAAGCTGACATCCGCAATATGGACGCCCAGCTTGTAATTTCCGTTAGGCAGCCGCTCCACATTCACCGCATCGTCCAGGTCCTTGGCATCCTCGCCGTCAATGGTCACGATCCGTTTGCCCCGCAGATCACGACGGCCAACCAGATCCTCCTCGCGGATCACATCCGGCACCTGCTCGGCTTCGGCCATTACGTCGTCCCCGAAGGATTCCGGCAGCTGATGCTTGCGGATAATGGAGATAATGTCCACACCCGGGTCATCCTTATGCCCCAGCACCTCTACCACTTCGCCGGTGGCGGCAGCCCGTCCCTCCGGATAGGTCAGAAGCTTCACGACAACCTTCATGCCGGTGACGGCACCGTTGATTTTGTCCTGCGGAATAAAAATATCCCGGCTGATCCGCTTATCGTCAGGCAGCAGGAAGCCATAGGTTTCGTGGTTTTCGAAGGTGCCCACCAGTTGGGTTACCGCCCGGGACACAATCTTCACCACTTCCCCTTCCATCCGTCCGCCGGATGGGCCCTTGGTGCTCACCCGCACCAGAACCGTGTCACGGTTCATGGCACCGCCCATGTCGTTGGCGTTGATGTACACATCCGGATGATCCTTATCCTCAGGCAAAAGAAAGCCGAAGCCCTTGGCATGGACCTGCATCCGGCCTTTCAATAAATTCATCCGCTCCGGAATGCCGTAGTGCTCCGTGCGGGTGCGGTAGATTTCACCGCTTTCCTCCAATGCGTTCAAGAGCTTCAGAAAATCCCGGAATTCCTGAGCGTTCTCCAGCTCAAAATGTTTCTCCAGCTCTTGATATGTCAACGGCTTGTACGCCGTTTCCCGCATAAAATCAAGCAATTGCTGCTCCGTAACCAAACGCGTCACCCTTCCCTTTTTGTATTAGTATGCACATATCTGCCGGAGAATAACGAAGGCAAGGCGTAAGCCGCACGGAACCTCAAGCAATTTTTCCCAAATCCAATCTGATTATGTAAAATCCGGCCTTCAACGGGCACGGACATCAGTGATCCCAACCTATTTATACCCTGCAAACAAACCAAACAAACCTAATAACGGACCTGCCGCTTGATTAACCCAATTGGGCCATAAACATGCTGATATCCTGGTACACTTCCTCACGGTCGGAGTCCAGCAGGATGCCGTGGGAGCTGTTGGGGTAAACCTTCATTTCCTTCTTTTGGGAGGAGACCCGGTTGTAGATGTACGGAGCACTGGCAGGCAAGGCGGCCCGGTCCAGCTCTCCCTGGGCGATAAAAAGAGGCACGTTCACACGGTCCAGCTTCTTCTTGACGTTAAACAGCAGCTTGCGGAAGTGGACGACGCAGGGCACGGGCGTACGGTCATAGGCGAGGGATTCATTGACCGTATTTTCCCAACCGGCCGGGCGGCGTTTGGAGATATACTTGACGAAGAATTGGACCCACGCGGCGAACATCAGAGACCGGCTTCCCAGGTGGATAGGCGTCGCCAGGGTAACCACACCCGGCACCTGCTCCTCCATAGCCAGCTTCAGGGACAGAAGCCCGCCCATGGAATGGCCGATGGGGATTACCCGTTCATACCCTTCCCGGATCAGGACGGCAAACTCGTCCTTCACACAGCTCCACCAGTCCCGGAAGCCTGTCCGGATCATATCCTCCGGTGTGGTTCCGTGTCCGGGCAGCAGAATGGCCTTGACCGTATATCCCAAATCATTGAGATAGTACCCCAATCGGCGGAATTCGGAAGGGGACCCGGTAAACCCGTGGATCAGGAGCGCCACGGTATCCTTATGCTCGCCCCAACCCTCCAGAAAAAACGGCTCCGGTGTGCCGAACAATCTGGCTGCCGGATCTTTGTCTGCCAAACCTTGCGCTTCGGTGGAGATTGCATGCATCAATTCCGTTTCCTCCTTCTCCGTGCCCCTCGCTTCTTGGCGTCCTGTCCTTGTACAGCAATATATGCCCACGCCCGGCAAGGTGTGCCCATCTCTATTTATGGATAAATAAAAACAGCAGGAGTATGCCCCTGCTGCGTATCATCTATGTTGGTTGATGAACCCAATCCTTACTTCACGCAAAATAAGCAACCAGAAGAGCCACTACGATAAAGGCAATGGCCAGTCCCATTGTTACACGTGAGAGGAGAAGATCCATGCCGCGGGCCTTTTGTTTGCCGAACAGATGCTCAGCGCCACCGGTAATAGCCCCGGACAAACCTGCGCTTTTGCCTTTCTGAAGCAGAACAACCGCGATCAGACCAATGGATACGATAATCAGGACTACCTTCAAAAAGACATCCATTACATGTGTACCTCCCAAAGTTTCAAGAGCCTTCAGTAGGCCCAAACAAAGTGTCGTCGTTATAGACAGCAAGAGTATTGTACCACAACAGGTGGGAAATTACAACGTCTGGGCAAAGTTCCAGCAGGGGCAGCGCCCGTTTGTCCAATTGGGGATAACCAGCCTGCTCTTTTCTGCAAAATGCCGCCTTACCGGCGTTCGTAGCCGCCATACGCGTTGCCCATTTCCCGTTCACCGGGACGGGAGCGGGAGCGGCGTTTGCCGAAGAAGCATTGCAGCGCGCGTTTGGCGCACCACAGGGCGAACAGAAGGAACCAAGCGCCCCATACGGGGGCGGGAATGCCGCTGGCCTGCGCCAGCAGCGTGCTGTCTCCAGCCTGGCCCGGGCGGTTGATAGCCAAGATGAGGATATACAGCGCACCGGATACCGATTCCTCCAACGTCAGGAAGGCCAGCACCAGGTAGTACCACTTCATAACAACCCGGTTCCCCCACAGCAGCACCACCACGTTCAAGGCGATAAAACCGGCCAGCCACATCATGCCATAGCCGTTGCGCACGAACAAAACCAGGGATACCACCGCCAGCAGGGTGATAGCATACAACCCTTCTTTTTGCCGGCTGCGGGCATTCAAAGCAAACAACAGCCACGCAAACAAGGAGGCGCTCATATACCCCGCCAGCCCCACGGGAATACGGGACCAGGGTTTGGTGATGAGGCTGCGCGTGACCCCGCTGTGGTCCGCGTAGAGCTCGATATACATGACCTTGCCGGACAACAGCAGGGTTGCCGCCGCATGGCCGAATTCATGGATCATGGTGTCCAGATAGCGGAAGAAGGAGGAGAACGGAATCAGATTGGTGACAAACACAGAGCCAATCAAAAACAACACCGTCAGCATCCATTTGCTCATTTACTGTTCCTCCTAAGCGGGCCGTCTTAGCTATACGCCTGATCCGCCGCCTCTGCCTTCATTTCCTTTATCCTAGCTTATATGGGAAAAGGATGCAAATAGCAGGAGGCAGCGCTTGGTGCAGGGCAGCTAGCAGAGCCAATCTGCAATGCCGAGGCTTGTACTCGGTCGAATAACGGAAGCAGTTTTCCGTTAAGCTGTATGGACCGGGCACTAGATTTCCATTAGCGGAAGCGATTTTCCGCTATTGCCTTGAACGCAGTAACCTCCACCATCATCAGGACCAGTTAACGGAAAATGGCTTCCGCTATCGCCTACTTTCACCTAGATAAGGCGAGTTAGCGGAAATCCCCTTCCGCTATCCGGCGTCCCCGCCGCATTTTTGCGCGATAAGGGAACCTTAATTACCTCTATTGCTCCTCAACCACCTACTTTCCCCGTGCTGACTGCCCGATAGCGGAGCTTTCCCTTCCTTTATCGACCTCCATTCTGCCTTCGACCCGACAATAGCGGAAACTCTGCTTCCTCTATCCCTCCACACACCAGCCCCCGTTCCCCAAACACCCCAAAACAAAAAAGCATGCAGCAGGAAATCCTGCCGCATGCCCTAGAGCTCCGCCGCGAAGCGGAAGCTGTTATATTACTTGAATTTCTTCAGGTTGTAGAATGCCTTCTTGCCGGCATATTGAGCTACATAGGAGAGCTCGTCTTCGATGCGCAGCAATTGGTTGTACTTGGCCACACGGTCAGTACGGGAAGGCGCGCCAGTCTTGATTTGGCCGGCGTTGGTAGCTACAGCGATGTCGGCGATGGTGCTGTCTTCGGACTCACCGGAACGGTGGGAAACAACAGCAGTGTAGCCGGCGCGCTTAGCCATTTCGATAGCGTCGAAGGTTTCAGTCAAGGTACCGATTTGGTTAACCTTGATCAGGATGGAGTTACCGATGTTTTCATCGATACCTTTCTCCAGACGGGTGGTGTTGGTTACGAACAGGTCGTCGCCAACCAGTTGAACCTTGCTGCCCAGCTTCTCGGTCAGCAGCTTCCAACCTTCCCAGTCATCTTCGGAGCAGCCGTCTTCGATGGTAACGATCGGGTACTTGTCAACCCAGGAAGCCAAGAGGTCAACGAACTCAGCGGAGGTGAAGGATTTGCCTTCGCCTTCCAGGTGGTACTTGCCATCCTTGAAGAACTCGGTGGAAGCAACGTCCATACCCAGGAATACGTCAACGCCCGGCTTGTAGCCAGCGCGCTCGATAGCCACGAGGATGGTGGAGAGAGCTTCTTCGTTGGAGCCGAAGTTCGGAGCGAAGCCGCCTTCGTCGCCTACTGCAGTGTTCAAGCCCTTTTCCTTCAGAACGGTCTTCAGGTTGTGGAAGATTTCTGCGCCGGTGCGGAGAGCTTCCTTGAAGGACTCAGCGCCAACAGGCAGGATCATGAATTCTTGAACGTCTACGTTGTTGTCGGCATGTGCGCCGCCGTTAACGATGTTCATCATCGGAACCGGCAGAGTCTTGGCGTTGAAGCCGCCCAGGTACACATACAGCGGAACGTCCAGTGCGTCTGCAGCAGCGCGTGCTACAGCCATGGATACAGCCAGGATGGCGTTAGCGCCCAGCTTGCCCTTGTTGTGGGTGCCGTCCAGCTCGATCATCTTGGTGTCGATGCCGACTTGGTCAAGAGCGTCCAGACCGATGATTTCGGGAGCGATCACGTCGTTCACGTTTTCAACAGCCTTCAGAACGCCTTTGCCCAGGTAACGGGACTTGTCGTTGTCACGGAGCTCAACAGCTTCGTGTGCGCCTGTGGATGCGCCGGAGGGAACGATAGCGCGGCCTACTGCGCCGGATTCCAGGTATACTTCTACTTCTACTGTCGGATTGCCGCGGGAGTCCAATACTTCCCGTGCGTATACGTCGGAGATAATGGTCATGATGGGTAATCGCTCCTTCTATAGAGATATGTGTGTTGTACCGGCGGATGCTGCTCTCGAGCGCAAGCCTCCAAGCCGGGCCTTACGCCTTGCCATGAAGCTTACTTGCTTTCGATCAAGGTGGTGCCGGTCATTTCGGCAGGAGCCGCAACGCCCAGAATATCCAGCATGGTCGGTGCGATATCCGCCAGGATGCCGCCGGAGCGCAGAGTGAAGGTCCGATCAGTAATGATAAACGGAACCGGGCTGGTGGTATGCGCCGTGTTCGGGCTGTCATCCGGATTGCGGACGGTTTCAGCGTTGCCGTGGTCGGCTGTGATCAGCGCAACACCGCCTGCGGCGTGAATGGCGTCCAGCACCTGGCCGAGGCATTCGTCAACAGCTTCCACCGCTTTGATGGCGGGCTCCAGCATACCGGAGTGGCCGACCATATCCGCATTGGCGAAGTTCAAGATAATCACGTCATGCTCACCGGACTGGATTTCCTTCACTGTGGAAGCAGCCAGCTCGTATGCGCTCATCTCCGGCTGCAGGTCATAAGTGGCAACCTTCGGCGAGTTGATCAGCACACGCTTCTCTCCCGGCAGCTCCACATCACGTCCGCCGCTGAAGAAGAAGGTCACGTGAGGATATTTTTCCGTTTCTGCTGTACGCAGCTGCTTGAGTCCGTTTTGAACCAGCACTTCACCCAGGGTGTTGTCCAGGTTCTTAGGGGAATAGGCCACGAAGCCCTTCACCGTTTCGGCAAAAACAGTCATACATACATAGTGCAGGTTCAGCGGGCGTCCCGGACCACGGTCGAAGCCTTGGAAGTCTTCGTTGGTGAACACCAGGGACAGCTGAATGGCACGGTCGGGACGGAAGTTGAAGAAAATAACGGAATCGTTGGACTCTACCTTCGTCAGCGGTTTGCCTTCGCCGTCCACAATGACGGTAGGCAGCACGAACTCATCGTAGATCGCCTTTTCGTAATTTTCCTCAATCGCCTTAACCGGATCGGTATGGGTTGGGCCTTCGCCGTACACCATAGCGCGGTAGGATTTCTCCACGCGCTCCCAGCGCTTGTCACGGTCCATGGCATAATAACGGCCTTGGACAGTAGCGATGTGGCCAACACCCAGCTCCTCCGTCTTGGCAACCAGCTGCTCCATGTACTTCTTGGCGCTGTCCGGCGCAACGTCGCGGCCGTCCAAGAAAGCATGAATGTAAACTTCCTTCAGATCTTCCTTCTTGGCCAGCTCCAGAAGCGCGAACAGATGCGCGATGTGGCTGTGAACACCGCCATCGGACAACAGCCCGTACAGGTGAAGCTTGGTGCCGTTTTGCTTGGCGTGGCGGACCGCGCCCAGCAGGGTTTCATTCTCGTAGAAATCTCCGTCGCGGACGGACTTGGTAATGCGGGTCAGGTCCTGATATACGATCCGGCCTGCGCCGATATTCAAGTGTCCAACTTCAGAGTTGCCCATTTGGCCTTCCGGCAAACCTACAGCCTCGCCGCAAGCGGTGAGGGTGGTGTACGGAAATTCAGCCTTAATGCGGTCATAGTTGGGTTTTTTGGCTTGTTCGACAGCATTCCCCTGAACGCCGTCGCGCAATCCGAAGCCGTCCAGAATAATCAATGCTACCGGTTTGGGTCTTGCCATCTTACTTCGCTCCTTCCACCAGCGCGATGTAGGAAGCCGGCTCCAGGCTGGCGCCGCCTACAAGGGCTCCGTCAATATCGGCCTTGGCCATATATTCGCTGATGTTGTTCGGCTTCACGCTGCCGCCGTATTGGATACGGACAGCCTGCGCCACTTCGCCGTTGAATTGCTCGGCCACCACGCTGCGGATGTAGCTAATCACTTCATTAGCATCCTCTGCAGTGGAGGACTTGCCGGTGCCGATGGCCCAGATGGGCTCATA
>JAEWAA010000022.1 GCA_023391955.1 Bacillota bacterium
ACCCCATGTTTAGCGACTATATCTCCAATGTGCTTCCGGAGCTGGGAGAGGACAATATGCGGCAGACCACCTTTCAGGACTTTGCCGAGCACCGTTTATCCGGTTTTATCCAGCCGGAGGACCGCTACACCCAGATAGAAGCGATGCTGACAGGAAGTCCGGGTGAGCCGGGATATCATGCAAAGGCGGCAGGAACCGCGTACAAGTCCTCCCAGGCTTTTCTTCAGGTTATCCGCAATTATCTCGTCCTTCTTGAGGAGGAAGGGTTGGCCTTCGATGCCATTCCGTATGGAGCTCAGGTCTGGAAGAACGAAGAGGTTTTGGCCGGTCTGTTCTATGGCGACTTCCGCCACCACCGGATGGATGTCCGGCTGGAGCGAATGGGCGAGCTGCTGCTGGGTGAAATCCCCGCTCTGGAGGAACGGCAGGCCCGCAAGCTGTACAAAACCATGCTCCGCCACCCCAAATATCTGGGTACCGAGGATGAGTTGAAGCAGCAGAGCAAGAAGCATGTCCACACCAAAACCAACGCCATAAAATCCTTTGTCCGCCGGCTCCAATTCATTAATCCGCTGCGCACCTACCGGCAGCTGTTCGCTGACCCGGAGCTGTTCCTCCGTGCTGCAGCCGGTACGCCGGGTATTCCTGCGCCGGAGGTTTGGAAAGACATCTGCGCCTATACACTGGAGCAGCTGGACAGCGGAACCGCACCCCATGAGGATGTGCCGCCGCTGCTTTATTTGCTGGAGAGCGTTACCGGGTGGAACAGCTTCAACAGCATCCGTCATGTGATTCTGGACGAAGCCCAGGATTATTCTCCCTTTCAATATGAAATTATCCGCCGCCTGTTCCCCCGCAGCAAGCTGACCCTGCTGGGCGACTTGAACCAGGCCATTACTCCGAACATGCGGATCGAGTCCTACGGCTTTGTGGAGGAGCTGTACGGCAAGGAGCAAACCGGCATTCTCCGGCTCTCCAAAAGCTACCGCTCCACATCGGAGATTGTGGAGTTCACCAAGGCGCTCTTGCCCGGCGGCGAAGCCATTGAAGCCTTCAGCCGGAGCGGAGAAAAGCCCCAGCTGGTGAAGCTGTCCGAGGAGCCGGAAACCAAGGCCCGGCAGGTAGTTGGGCTGATCGATAAGCTGCGTGACGGCGGCTCCCCTTCCGTTGCCGTGATCTGCCGGACAGCGGCAGAGAGCCAGGCCGCTTACGAAGCGCTTCAGGCGGCAGGCGCCCCCGCCCATCTGCACTTGGTGACGCGGGAGGAAACCAGCTTCCGCAATACGCTGGTGGTGATCCCCGTTTATCTGGCCAAGGGGCTGGAATTCGATTCCGTTATCGTTTGGGATGCGGGTGCATCGGTTTATGGGCGTGAAGAGGAGCGGAAGCTGTTCTATACCGCCTGCACCCGGGCCATGAATGTTCTCTATGTAGGCTACACCGGGGAGAAAAACCGCTTCCTGGAGCCGGTGGACCTTTCCTTGTATGAAGAGCAGGCAGCTCCGGGTTTTGTTGGAGAATCCGCAGGAGCGGGCACTCCTGCAGGAGGTTGATTGAGATGCCGGGATTTATTATTGATTTGGACGGAACCATGTACGCCGGGCAAAATCCCATTCTCTATGCGGATGAGTTCATCGGGGCGCTGCGCAGTGAAGGCTGGCCTTATCTGTTTTTGACCAATAACTCCACGGTGCATCCCGGTGAGGTGGCGGCGCTTCTGGAGGAGCTCACCGGGATTCCCGTGGCCCCCGGGGAGGTCCTTACCTCCGGGATGGCTGCAGCCCGCTATATCGGCTTACACGGACAAGGGAACCGGGTGTTATGCATCGGGGAACAGGCGCTTCAGGAAACCTTGGCGGCAGCGGGATTTGTGCTTACGGCGGAGTCTCCCGATTATGTGGTACAGGGCATCGATAGGGATTTCACCTATGCCAAGCTGACCCAAGCAGTGAACGCTATCCGCGGCGGAGCCATGTATATCCAGACGAATCCTGATCATCTTCTTCCCAAGGAAAACGGGCCTATTCCCGGCTCCGGAGCCATCGGCGCCGCCATCCGCACGGCTGCCGAAACAGAGCCGGTGGTCATCGGCAAACCCTCCCCGATTATCAGCCGCTACGGTATCGAGCTGTTGGGTCTGCCGCCGGAGGATATCTGGATGGTGGGCGACAACCTCCGCACCGACATTGCCGCCGGCGCCGCGGCAGGGACCCGCACCGCACTGGTGCTGACCGGGCTGGCAGCGCCCCATAATTATGAGGCGCTGATTGAGAGCACCGGCATCAAACCGGATGTCAGCGTCCATCACCTAATGGACTTTTACCGGTGGCTGAAGGCTTACTAAGATATTCTTAAGATTTGCCCGTATGCCCTGTTAAGATTTTGCCGATAAAATGAAACTCGAAGTATGTGCGTATCCGAAGGAGTGAATCCCATGCCCTCCGAAACGATCCTTGTGGTGGATGACGAAAAGGACATCCTTGATCTGTTGGAGATATATTTGACTAACGATGGTTATAACATCCTGAAAGCCTCCGACGGCCTGGAGGCGCTGGACGTGGTGTCCAAGCAGGTGGTGGATCTGGTGATTCTTGACGTGATGATGCCCAAGCTGGACGGCATCCAGACCTGCCTGAAAATCCGCGAGCAGCGCAATATGCCCATCATCATGCTGTCCGCCAAAAGCCAGGACATGGACAAAATTATGGGGCTCTCTACCGGAGCCGACGACTATATGTCCAAACCCTTTAACCCTCTGGAGCTTATGGCCCGGGTGAAATCCCAGCTCCGCCGTTATACGCGGCTGAATGTGCCCAACGCCCGGAAGGAAAACGAAATTGAGATTGACGATCTCATTATTAATCCCACTACTCATGAAGTGAAGG
>JAEWAA010000173.1 GCA_023391955.1 Bacillota bacterium
TCTGGAGCCACGACATCGGCGGCTTCGAAAACACGGCCCCGGCCCATGTGTTTAAACGCTGGCTGGCCTTCGGGCTGCTCTCCAGCCACAGCCGCCTCCACGGCAGCCATTCTTACCGGGTGCCATGGGCGTATGATGAGGAGTCAGTGGACACGGCACGCTTTTTCACCAAGCTCAAATGCAGCCTGATGCCCTATCTCTACGATGCTGCCGCCCAGGCGCATGAGCAAGGCCTGCCGGTGATGCGGGCGATGGTGCTGGAGTTCCCGGATGATCCGGCCTGCCTGTATCTGGACCGGCAGTACATGTTAGGCGGCAGCCTGCTGGTGGCCCCGGTATTCAGCGAGCAGGGGGATGTGGACTATTACCTGCCCCGCGGCAGATGGACCCGGCTGTTAACCGGCGAAACGGAGGAAGGCGGCCGCTGGATCAGGGAAAACCATGGTTTCCTAAGCCTGCCGCTGTGGGTGCGGCCCAATTCCTTTGTGGCTGTGGGGGCTGTGGACCACCGGCCGGACTATACGTATGCGGAGGATGCTGACCTCCGGCTGTACGCGTTGGAGGATGGGCAACGTGCGAAGGTACAGGTTCGGGACACCAAAGGAGCTGTTGCTTTATCCGTTTCGGCCGTACGTGAGCAGCAGTCGCTGCGGATCCGTTATGAAGGAACCGGCGCTCCCTTCCGGATTTCATTGTATAGTATGGGAGCGGTGGCTGCTGTGGAAGGCTCCGGTGTTGAAGCAGGGCCGGATACGCACAGCTTAAGTATTCCCGCCGGCGACTTGGCCGGTGAGATCACCGTTCGTTTGGAATAAGCCGGGTAGACAGGCGGCAGCTCAACCCGCATAGCAAAACCCCCTTCGTTGGATGTTAGTCCAACGGAGGGGGTTTGTTTGTGGGACGATGGCAGCGGCTCGTTCATGCCTCCCCAAAGTACGCCGAACCGCTAACGGAACTCAAAAGCCCTTAGCGGCCGCAAATGGGCCAGTTTGAATTTTAACGGAACTCAGCGACCCTTAGAGCACAATTTGCACCCAATTTCGTCCGGTTTACGCGGCTAAGCGTCTCTGAGTTCCGTTAGCGCAGAGAGGCGCTAGATTTTCACCTGTAAGAGCTTCTGAGTTCCGTTAGCCCACCAGGACGGCGGGGTCTCCCTTTACTCACTAACGTACCAAGACGGCAGATTAAAACAACTCATCCAGCTCCCGTGCGGACTGGCCTGCCCCGATGACCTGGGTTTCCGTGCCCTCCACCGCCAGCCGGATTAGCTCGTCCAGTCCCGGGATCATCGCCTCCACCTTTTCCACCGTCCGGATGCCCGGGTTCGTGGAGGGAGACTTCGGCAGGAACAGCGTGCAGCAATCCTCATAGGGCTGGATGGAGATGGGGAAGGTGCCGATTTTCTCCGAAACCTTCACAATCTCTCCTTTGTCCATGGTGATCAGCGGCCGCAGCACCGGAATTTGGGCCGCCCGGCCGATGACATCCAGACTGGCCAGCGTTTGACTGGCCACCTGGCCCAGACTCTCTCCGGTAATCAGCGCCTTGGCGGAACGCCGCTCCGCCAGCTGCTCCGCTATCCGCAGCATGGCTCTCTTCATGCAGATGACCAGCAGATTTTCCCGCCCCTGCTCCTTCAGCTTCACCTGAATGTCCGTAAACGGCACCATATGCAGCTTGAGCGTACCCGAATACCGGGCCAGCTCCCGGGCAAGGTCCTCCACCTTCCGTTTGGCGCGTTCACTGGTGTACGGATAGCTGTGGAAATGGACAGCTTCAATCTCCAGCCCCATCCGCATGGACAGCCAGCCCGCAACCGGACTGTCAATCCCGCCGGACAATAGCAGCAGCCCCTTCCCGTTGGTGCCCAGCGGATATCCGCCGCTTCCCGGCACAATATCCGTAAATACAAAGGCTTCCTTGTCCCGGATGTCCACCCACAGCGTCACCTCAGGGTGATGCACATCCACCCTCCAGCCTTGGGTGTGGCGAAGAATGTGTCCGCCCACCAGCTGCATCAGCTCCATGGAATCATGGGGATACTTCTTGTTGGAGCGTTTCGCCGCCACCTTAAAGGTGCGCTTCCCTTCCGGGGGCTCAAGCTCCCGCATCAGCGCAAGCGCCTTTTCCCGGATATCTTCCAATTCCAGGCTGACCTTATGGGCAGGGCTGTAAGAGGCCAGCCCAAAAATCTTGTCCAGCACCTCTGCCGCCGCCTCAAACGGCGTATCCTGCAAAGCAATATGAATTCGTCCGAATTCCAGGGATATTCCCGCCTGGGGATACTGCTCCCGCAAGGGCTGCAGCTGCTGGAGCACTCTTTTTTCGAAACGGTACCGGTTGCGTCCCTTAAGGGTAAGCTCGCCCAGTCGGACAATAACTGTGTTGGGTTTCATTGTTTGTTTCCTCCTAAAGGCCAAGTCCGGATGAAGGGGCCAGCTTGCGCATTACGCGCTCCAGCTCATCGGCAGCCCGTTCCAAATCTTCTGCAGTTTCATTTTCTGAAAAGCTGATGCGCAAGCCTGCAGCAGCTTCGGCCTCCGGAACGCCCATAGCCGAAAGCACCCGGCTGGGACGGTTGTCGCCCGACGAGCAGGCGGAACGGGTAGAGATGTAAATTTCCTGTTCCTCCAGGCTGTGCACCAAGGTTTCGGGCCTGTAGCCGGGGCAGGAAAATTGGACCACATGGGGCGCCATCTCCTCCATCCGCGGGGAGCCATGAACCACCACGCCGTCCATCCGGGACAGCCGTCGCACCAAGCTTTCCCGCAAGGCATACATATGCGCTGTTTTAGCGGCCAGGCCCTCCACCGCCATACGGGCGGCTTTGGCCATGCCTACAATCAGGGGCACATTTTCGGTGCCCGAACGCAGTCCCTGCTCCTGCCCGCCTCCCGCCAAAAGCGGGTACAGCTGCAGCCCCTCCCGCTTGTACAGCATGCCTATTCCCTTGGGACCGCGGAATTTATGGGCGGAGAAGCTGACCAGATCAGCATTCCACTTGGCCGGGGACACAGGGAGTTTGCCGAAGGCCTGCACCGCATCTACATGGAACACAATGCGGGGATACTGCTTCAGCAGCTGCCCCGCCTCCTCCACCGGCTGAATGCGGCCGGTTTCGTTGTTGACCGCCATGATGCTGACCAGAATCGTCTCCTTGCATATAGCCGCTGCCAAATCCTCCACCCGCACTGCTCCGGTGGCATCCACCGGCAGATAGGTCACCCGGAACCCCTCCTGCTCCAGCTGACGGAAGGCTTCGTATACGGAAGGGTGTTCGATGGCAGTGGTAATCAGATGGTTGCCCCGGGAACGGAATGCCATCGCCGCCCCTTTCACAGCCATGTTGTTGCTCTCCGTCCCTCCGGACGTAAACAGGATCTCCTGGGGTTTGACCGCAAGGGTGCCGGACAGCACCTCTCTGGCACGGATCAGCAGCTTCTCAGCTTCCACCCCAAGCCGGTGCAGGGAGCTGGGGTTGCCGTAATATACATTCATACACTGCGTCACGGCGGCGGTTACCTCCGGCCGCAGCGGTGTCGTAGCGCAATAATCCAGATAAAGCATACGTCTCGGCTCTCCTTTTTCTATACAAAAAGAAAAAAGACCGGTTTCTCGATCTTTTCCCGTGTACATCTTATGGTAGTACAGCCCGTCCCAAAATACCAGCCCCAATATGAGAGCCTTGGCCCTAGGCTGTTAAACTTCGTATTGCGCTTTATAACCCAGCACCTTGGATACGTAGGCTTGGGTTTCCTTGGGCAATTGCCCCAGCTTGGCATACAGGTCCGCATCGTTTTTGATGCCCAGCCTGTCCACTCTGCCCGGACCGGCGTTGTACGCGGCCAATGCAACAGCTTCGTTGCCGTCATATTTGCGGAGCAGGTTGGATAAGAAGCGTGTGCCGCCTTCAATATTCTGAACCGCATCGAAGGGATTGCTGACCCCCAGCCCCTGGCCGGTAGCATCCATCAGCTGCATCAGGCCCTTGGCTCCAGCCTTGGACACGGCATTGCTGTCATATCCCGACTCCGCCTCGATAACCGCCTTCACCAGGCTGGAATCCACACCGTGACGGCGGCTTGCCGCTTGGATCGGCTGCTCATAATCGGAAGGAGCCGACTTGCCGGATAACGGTGCGCTCAGGGCATCATTGCCCAGGTAAGCGGAGCTCCATTTTCCTCTGGCCAGCAGCTCCGCGGCGGGAATCACCTTATGCCTGGAGGATTCCGCAGCAGAATCACCCAGCAATAGCTGGAGCAGCTCGGAAAAATCCGTTCCCGTTCCGTTTGTTTGGCTCCCGCCAGTCAGTGTGTCCGTACTCTGGAGCATCTGCAGAGACAGCAGCTGTTTGAGCACAGATGGATCAATGGACATGACTATCGCTCCCCGGTTGTAAAGTTACGCCTTCCTTTCCAATATTGTACCTTGTTTGGATTGTCTAATCTACTGGAAATATAGCGAATTTGCATGAATCAGGTCTATAGACTTAGGGCAGACTATTGCCAAATAAGTCCAAAAGCATATAAAGGAGCAGCTTATGCTGGAAAAACTGCTGAAATTCCTGACCCAAATCAATTTGCTGGTGGCCTTCCTTATTCTTTTGGCCGGGCACATCATGATGTATTACCTGTTGGAAAATGAAAATTGGCTGGCGCTGGCCTTCGCCGCCTCCCTGACCGATACCGCCGTTCTGGCCGGCCTGCAGCTGTATGCCATGTTCAAAACGCGGGCCAAGTAATAATTCCCCAAAAGTGACGTGGAGCCCCCGTGTAAACATTCACCAAAAAAACAGACCCGCTGAACCAAATCAGCCGGGTCTGCTCTGTGTTTGCCTTTAAAACCGCTGCTCCCGGACATACGGGACACCCAGCGCCTCCGGTGTGCCGGAGGGTTTGTTGCGGTTGCGCCAGCCCAGGTACATCAGCACCAGGATGGTGACCACATAAGGAATCATTTTGAGAAAATAAACCGGGATCGTACTACCTGTAAGCTGAATCCGGAAGCCCAGGGAATCCAGAGCGCCGAAGAGATACGCGCAGAACAAGGCCCGCAGCGGATTCCATCTGGCGAAGATAATCAGCGCTACGGCAATCCAGCCCTTGCCTGAGGTCATGCCTTCCGTCCAGCTGGGGGTATAGGCCAAAATCAGGTCGGCACCGGCCAAACCAATCAGCGCCGTGCCGCTGATAACATAGAGATACCGGGACAGCTGCACCCGGATGCCCATGACATCCGCCGTAGCCGGACTGTCGCCGATGGCTTTCAGATGAAGGCCAAAGGAGGTGTAGTGGATCAAGAGATGCAGTACAATCACCAGGAAAATACTGAACCAGGTGAGCACGTCCATATGGGCGAACAGCTCGCCGATCAACGGGATCGGCTCCAGAAACGGGAGATCCACAAGAGGCGCTTTGCCGGGCAACGGCTGGCCGCTGATGGACTTGCCCAGATAAGCACTGAGCCCGCTGCCGAACAGGGTCATGGCCAAGCCGGTCATGGCATGGTTAGCCCGCAGGGTTACCGTCAGGAAAGCATGCAGCACACCAAGCAGCGCCGTTACCGCTACTGCCGAGATAAGAGTAAGTGGCAGACTGCCGGTGCGGATGTACACCAGACAGGTGACTACAGCGCCCATGAGCATAATGCCCTCGGCGCCAAGCTGGATAATGCCCGCCCGTTCATTGAGAATGCCGCCCAATGTGGCCAGCAGAAGCGGAGTGCCGGCGGAGATTGCCGCCACCAGCAATTGAACGGAGAAGCTGTACAGGTTGAAATCGTTCATATGCTTGTTTTCCCCTCCTTAGTTCTTCCGCAAGCGGAACCGGACCAGCATGTCTCCTGCGATCAGGAAAAACAGAATCGCCCCTTGCAGCATATCCGAAATGGATGAGGGCAGCCCGATGGTCTGCACGCTGTAGCCGCCAACGATCAGAGCGCCGAACATCACGGACGAAACCACGATGCCCAGGGGATTCAGCTTGGCCAGCCATGCCACAATAATAGCGGTATATCCGTACCCCGGGGAGATCCCCTGCATCAGCTTATGGGTAACACCGGAAACCTCGGACATGCCGGCAAGTCCTGCAAGACCGCCACTGATCAGCATCACGATGAGAATATGGCGTTTGATGTGGATACCCGCATATTTGGCGGCGTTGGGGTTGGCGCCGATCAGACGGAGCTCATACCCCCACTTGGTGTATTTGACCATCAGGAAATAAACCAATACGGCAACAAGTCCGAAAATCAGGCCAAAGTGCAGGCGGGTGGTGCCCAGCACCGGCAGGGATTGGGCTCCGGTAAATACAGGAGAACCGGGGAAGTTAAAGCCCTTGGGGTCCTTCCAAGGACCGAAAACCACATAGTCCATAGCCAGCAGGGCCACGTAGTTCAACATTAATGAAGTAATAAGTTCATTAACCTGAAAATAAACCTTGGGCAGCGCCGTCAACAAGCCCCAAACACCGCCGGCCGCAATACTGGCGACCACCATCACCGGGATGGCCACATAACCGGGCAAACCGGGCATGTAGATGGTAACGGCTGTTGCCGCCATGGCGCCGGCCACAAATTGTCCCTCCGCTCCGATATTCCAGACGGAGATCCGGTAGGCGACGGCAATGCCCAAGCCGCACAGCAGAAGCGGAATCGCCTTAACCAGCGTTTCTGTAAAACCGTAGCTGGAGCCAAAGGCGCCGTCGAACATTTTGGCGTAAACGGTGAACGGATTCATCCCGTTGGCCGCAATGAACACGGCACAGGCCGCCAGAGCTAGAATAATGGAGACCACAGGGGCCCACCACGGGGTTTTGATAATGGACATATCCAGTTGGAACCGATATGAAAAACCCTTCTTTTCCTTCACCGGTGCGGTGGAGGCGATGCCTTGCCGGCTCATACGGCAGCCCCTTTCTCGTGTTTGATACCGGCCATCAGCATCCCGATTTGCTCCCGGTTGGCTTCCTCGAAGGTCTGCTCCCCGATAATCTGGCCGTTATAGATCACCAGAATCCGGTCGGACAGCTGCAGGAGCTCATCCAGATCCTCCGAGATCAGCAGCACGCCGCTGCCTGATTGCCGCAGATCCATAAGAAGCTTATGCACACCTTCCGTGGCGCCGACGTCCAGACCTTGGGTTGGATGAACGGCTACCATCAGCTTCGGGCGGTGGCTGATCTCACGGGCGAACAGCAGCTTTTGCTGGTTGCCGCCGGACAGCTGCTGGACAGGTGCATCCAGGGAGGCGGTCTTCACGTCGAAGTTCTCCACCAGGGACTGGGACCAAATGCGGTTTTTCACAGAGCGGAGCATGCCGAAAATGGAATGCTCCGGCGAACGGTACGACTTAAACAGCAGATTATCCACGGACCCCAAACGGCCGGCAAGGCCGCTTTTCATCCGGTTCTCCGGAACGTGAGCAATCCCTGCATCAATGGCTCCCCGGACGGAGGCACTTTTCACACGTTTACCGTCAAAGTGAATTTCGCCGTCCCGCCACGGGTGCAGGCCGGTGAGCACCTCGGCCAGCTCCTTCTGTCCGTTGCCCGCAACGCCGGCGATGCCGACAATCTCTCCTTCACGGACATGAAGGGACAGGTGATCCAGAGCCTTGCGCCCGTGTTCGGCGAGGACGTTCAGGTTTTTCACCTCAAGCAGACGTTTGCCCTTGGTGGGTGTGCGGGGCTGCCGTGTAATGGTGACCTCCCGGCCCACCATAAGCTGGGCCAGCTCCCGCTCGTTGGTATCCGCCGTATTCAAGGTGGCAATCATACGGCCCTTGCGCATAACGGAAATCCGGTCGGATACGGCCAGGACCTCCTTCATTTTATGCGTGGTGATAATGACGGTTTTGCCTTCCTCTTTCATACGGATCAGAGTGGCAAACAATTGCTCCGCTTCTCCGGGGGTCAATACCGAGGTGGGTTCATCCAATATGATAATATTGGCCCCACGGTACAGGGTCTTCACAATCTCCACCCGCTGCTGCTCGCCTACGGACAGCTGCCAGATGGGACGGTCTGCGGGAAACGCCAGCCCGAAGTGCTCCGCCAGCTCTTCAATCTCCTTGCATTTGGCCTTCATCCATTTCTTGCCGCGCCAAAAAGACGCCTTTTCGCCAAGCACGATGTTCTCCGCCGCTGTCAGCGTATGGACAAGCCTGAAATTCTGGAACACCATCCCCACACCCAATGCGGCCGCATCCTTGGGAGAGCGGATTTTCACCGGGTTCCCGCGAATGATAATGTCGCCCTCATCAGCGCGGTAAACTCCTGACAGCATACTCATCATCGTGCTTTTGCCGGCGCCATTCTCGCCCAGAAGCGCATGGATTTCACCGACAGATGCCGAAAAATCGACTTGATCGTTTGCGAGCACAGAACCGAACCGTTTTACTATCCGTTTCATCTCGACTGCCTGGTCCAGCATACCGATTTTGGCCCCCTCGAAAGTTCATACACATGGGGAAGACTCCGGTTGGAGCCCTCCCCATCATGTTTTACCTAAAATTACACAAATCTTATCACTTCGGAATAGAACCGTCTACACCTTTTACAAACCAGTTCATGCCCAGCACTTCATCCAAAGTCAGCTTCTTGCCTTCCGCTACCTTGGTGGCGCCGGCTTGGTCCAGGATCGGGCCGGTGAATACGTCCAGGGTGCCGTCAACAATCGCCTTTTGCTTGTCGGCGATCAGCTTCTTGGTTTCGTCGGGAACCTTGTTGCCGAAAGGAGCCAGCGCTACGGTGTTGTCCTTCATGTCGCCGGAGTATTGCTCGGACTTGAAGGTGCCGTCGATTACGGATTTAACAGCCTTCACATAATACGGGCCCCAGTTCCAGACAGGGTTGGTCAGGTAAGCGTCAGGAGCAAAACGGGACATATCGGAGTCGTTGCCGCCTGCGAAGGCGCCGCGCTCTTGGGCTGCCTGAATGGTAGCCGGGGAATCCTGGTAGGCCATCAGCACGTCAGCGCCCTTGTCCAGAAGGGAGATAGCGGCTTGTTTCTCGGTAGCCGGATCATACCAGGTGTTGGACCATACGACCATCACCTTCACGGCCGGGTTTACGCTTTGGGCGCCCAGGGTGTAGGCGTTGATGTTATAGATCACTTCGGGAATCGGGAATGCGCCGACATAGCCGATGACATTCTTCTTGGTGGCTTTGCCTGCGGCGATGCCGGACAGGTAGCTGGCCTGATAGTTCTTGCCGAAGTAAGTGCTCATGTTATCAGAGGTTTTGTAGCCGGAGCAGTGGAAGAATTTCACCTTGGGGAACTTCTTGGCCACGTTCAGCGTGTAGTCCATATAACCAAAGCTGGTGGTGAACACGATGTCGGATTCCTGGGCCAGCTGGGTGATGATCCGCTCGGCGTCGGCGCTTTCCGGTACGTTTTCTACGGCCTTGGCCTTGATGCCCAGCTCCTTCTCCATATAAAGACGGCCTTGGTCATGCTGGTAGGTATAACCGCCGTCGCCGGGAGGCCCGATGTAAACAAAGGATACCCGGGGATTTTTGATTCCGGTGGATGCCACTGCAGATGCGGCTGTAGCAGGCGTTACAGTGGAAGCGTTGGATGCGCCCTCGTCTTTTTTGTCGCCGCAGCCGGCAAGGATGGTGGTCAGGCTCAGTGCCGCAGCCAGGCCAAGCTTCAAAAAACTCTTTCTCTTCATGGTTCTCCTCCTCGTAGTTAGAAACGAACGAATAATCCGGGTTACACCGGTTCGCCGCTCTTATTCCATCAAAAACCGATTCCCCCTGAAAAATCACCGATGAAAGCAATTTTAACATTCGTTCGGTTTTGACCAACGTTTTTCTCAATTTCATTGTGCTTTATGTTAGAAATAATGTCAATACAAAACTTTAGGATTCAAACAAGTTTCAAATGTTCGTGAAATGGGGGTTTTTCACTTGGTTTTATCTCATATAAAACACGAACGTTCGGTTTTCGAAAAGAGTGTAATGATCAGCTTGGCCGCAGATGGAGCCGGGAAAGCGGTTGCAAGAGTTTGTGTGACAGCTGCTATAGCCCGCAACGACTGCCGAACGGACACAGGTTCCGCTATTTCCGCCAAAACCGGGCTTTTTCCAATTATGCGGACCGAGGATCCGTTATATGGGGAAAAAGGGAGTGTTTAAGAGTGGATTGAGCTGAATAACGGAACCTCAGTCCGCGAAAAATCCCGTTTTGGCGCAAAAACGGCAAATAACGGATCGTGGGTCCGTTAAAATTGCCTTGTGAAGGTGCACGAACACCCATCACCGAACCTGGGTCGGTCTGGACA
>JAEWAA010000195.1 GCA_023391955.1 Bacillota bacterium
GGGTGGCTGAGCAGGCGAGCTGCTGTAACGGAAATCAGGAGACCTTAGCGGTGGAAAGGCGGGGGGCCGAGCGGCTAACGGAACTCAGAAGACCTTAGCGGTCGAAAAAGCGGGTTTTGAAATTCTAGCGGAACTGAGAAGCCCTTAGCCGGGGTTTTCCGTCCATTAGGACGCTGAATCTCCCTCTAAGAGCGGCTGAGTTCCGTTAGCCGCGGAAACCTCTCACCATCTCCGCTCCCCTCGTACCGGAGAGGCGCTGCATGGCGAAACAACGCGGGAACGCGCTTTTTCTGGCAGCCAAAGTAAATTCTCCGCCCCAAGATGGGTATGCTATAATGGCTGTAAACGATTGCAGTCAACGGGGGGAGAACGGTGTTCCCGATATTGCTAGTGGACGATGAGCAGATTGAACGGGACGGTGTGGCCCGGCTCCTGCGGAAGCACCAGTTTCCGTTCGAAATTCTCGAAGCGGAGAACGGGGAAGAGGCGCTGGCGCTGATGGAAGAGGAGCCGGTGGATATTTTGTTCACCGACATCAAGATGCCTTTTATGGACGGGCTGGAGCTGAGCCGTCAGGCCCGGGAGCGCTACGGCAGCCTGAAAATTATTATTTATAGCGCCTACGGCGAATTCGCTTATGCCCAGCAGGCCATCGGATACAATATCTTCGCGTATCTGCTGAAGCCGGTGGAGGTAGAAGAGTTCCTGCGGGTGTTCACTAATGTGAGCAAGCTCTGCCAGGAGGAGAAGGACCGGCAGGCGCAGGAGCAGCAGCTGCGTCTGGGCTACCAGAAGGGCATGGAATACGAGCGGGAGCGGATGCTGCTGGAGCTGGTCGGCGACGCTTTGCCGCGGGAGGGGGACGGGGCAGCCGGATTTTCCCTGGAGGGGCGGCTCGTGCAGCTGGTGCTGGTGGACTTCGGGCAGCGCTTCTTTGACCTCCACGGCCAGTTATTCCCTGAGGTGATTAAGCAGTGGGTGGGCCACGAGTTTGAATATATCAACTTGAATGAGAACCAAAGCCTGCTGTTTATTCTGCTCCCTTCCGGCAGCCAGCCGGACGGGCAGCTGGGACCGCGGCTGAAGCAGGGCATCACAGACAGCTACGGCGAAAGGGTAGCCCTGGTAATTGGACGCTGCCTGTCGGAGGCCGGACAGCTGAAGGAAGAATACCGGCAGATGGAGGAGCTCCTGTCCAACCGTTTTTTCTATAAGGAAAGTGTTGTGTTCTACACCGACAGCGGCCAAGGGGGAAGCCATTCCGATACCTCCAGCGTCAGCGCCCTGATGGAGCCCTTGTATTGGCACTTAAACGCCAAGGATTATTACAGCTTCCGCAAGGGAATGGAGCATTTTTTTCAGGTGATGGCCGACGGTCACGACCATTCCGCCGTCTACATCAAATACATGTGCATTGAGCTGACCAAGAAGCTGCTGGAGACCTGCGGCAAGGAGAGCCAAATCGACTTCCGGGCTTATGTGGAGGGGATTTTCTCCAGCCGCTCCTTAAGCGATATGCGGGTTTTGGCAGAGGGTGTGTTAACCAAACTGGACATCGGCGAGGAAAGCGGCGGCCAGGAGTATACCAAGAAGGTCATCAAGGATATTCTCCAGCTCATTGAGGAGCATTATATGACCGATATCAGCCTGCAATGGATTGCCGATCAGGTGTTCCTGACCCAGACCTATGTGAGCCATCTGTTCAGCAAGGAGATGGGGCAGACGCTGGTGAAACATTTGACCGCAGTAAGAATGCGGAAAGCTGGGGAGGCCCTGCTGCGCACCAATCATACGATTGCCCATATCAGCGGGATGGTGGGATATCCGAATGATTCGTACTTCGGCAAAATTTTCAAGAACCATTTTGGCGTCAGCCCGGCCAAATACCGCGAGCAGTACGGTTGATCCATGAAAATACCAAACCGGCTCATCCACTATTTTCAGAATCTCCGTTTCCGGCAAAAGCTTATCGTCTCTTATCTGACCGTCAGCATTATCCCGCTGATTATGCTGGGCGCCTTCTCCTATATGCAGGCCAATGGTTTGCTGCTGAAGCAGGCCCGTCAGAATCTGGACAACTCCGTGCGGCAGGCTACGGAGTCCATCAGCTACCGGACCCGGCAATATGAGGCGATTATTAACTCCGTCACGCAGAATATTGTGTTCAAGCAGATTTTTATTGCGTCCAGCGGGGATTTTACAGGCTTGTACCGGGATTACGTGGACCCGTTCTTCGGGAATATCCTGGACTTCAATCCGGATATTCTGCAGATTTCGGTGTTTACCAACCGGACGGAGCTTCTGCGCGGGGAGTATATTCTCCCGCTGCAATTGTCGGACTCTCTGCCTTGGGCCCGGACAGCCGGTCAAGGGGAGCCGGACAAAACACAGTGGAGCGCCAACAACGGCAAGTTTTTCGCCACACGGACCTTTACGGATACCGATAACAAACGGCCTGAAGGCCAATCCGCAGCCATTCTTTTCCTGAGTCTGGACGGAGACAGTCTGTTCAAGGGGCTGGAGGATGTGCAGGCTTCGTCCTACGGGGTGGTGATTGTGAACCGGGAAGGGCAGCCGGTGCTGGCCCGAAATGTGGGGATGGAGGCGCTCCCCGGACAGGATGGACAGCTGCTTCCGGAATTAACCGGCAGCAACGGGTTCCTCAAACACGGGCAGACCGAATACATGTATGTCCAGGGGGAAATTGCCGAAACCGGCTGGCGGGTGTTCTATTTTACTCCCCGCAGCGGCTTGTCTGTGGATGTCCGGAGTATTGTCAAGGCGGCGGCGCTCATTATCGGCCTGTGTCTGCTTATACTGCTGTTCATTATTTCCCTCTTTTCCAGCACCTTCGTCAAACGGATTACCCACCTGAACAAAACGATGATGATGGTCGAAAACGGCAACCTGAAGGTGTCCGTCGCCAGCTCCTCCACCGACGAGATCGGCCAGCTGACTAACCGGTTTAACCGGATGCTGGGGAATATCAATACCCTGATCGAAGAGGTGTACCAGAGCAAGATCATCCAGAAGGAAGCGGAGCTGAAGGCGCTGCAAACACAGATCAACCCGCATTTCCTCTATAATACCCTGTCCATCATCAACTGGAAGGCCCTGGAGATCGATGCCATGGAGATCAGCCGCATCACCACAACCGTCTCCAAGTTTTACCGGACGGTGCTGAACAAGGGCAAGAATGTGATTGCCGTCAGCCAGGAGCTGGAGAATGCCAATGCCTACATGCAGATCCAGCTGATCATGCATAATAACAGCTTCGATTTCGTCTGCCAGGTGGAGGAGGAGCTGCTGCATTATGATATGATCCATCTGATCTTCCAGCCGCTGCTGGAGAACGCCCTGGAGCACGGCATTGACCGGCTTCGCAAAAATACTCGGCGGGGCCAGGTGTCCCTGACCGGTCACATCACCGGAGAGGGGCTGCTGCAATTCGTCATTGCGGACAATGGTCCCGGTATGGATGCAGAAACCCTGGAGGAGCTGCTGGCTCCCCATGCC
>JAEWAA010000361.1 GCA_023391955.1 Bacillota bacterium
GCTTCACAGGGGAATCAATGGGGGTAAGCACAGCCCCCGACTTCACAGACCGGATTACCTGGATGAGCCGGGCAATCGGCTGGGTGAAGTGCCGGTTGGACAAATACATCGTTGCAGTGATAATCACCAGATGCAGGGCGAAGCTGATCCATCCCACCAATGTGGCGGTATGGCGGGCATCCTTGTACAGCGCCTCGTAGGATACCATTTTGACCAAGGTCCAATCCAGAAAGTCCTTCCGGTTCCGTTCATAGAACAGGAGTCCGGAGAAGCCGGGGTCCTTCCACTCCAAGTACCCCCGGTCCTCGGGCCGGGAGCCCAAGTGGGACAGCCATTCCTGCTGCACCCGGTCGCCTGCATGCACCTCCCGTTCCGAGTCATAGTACAGGGCCCCCTTCTGGTCAAACAGGGCAACACGGTTCTGCTCTCCCGACACCAGGGGATCAGCGATGGCGCGAATACCGTCCAGACTGACGTCAATGGAGAAATAACCCAGCAGTCTTTTGACGGGCAGGTTGTAGATGGGCATATGTACGGAGAACACAAGGGGTTTGTTCACTTCTGTCGTGAGCAGGTTCAAGCCGTAGTCATGGGCCAGGTGGGGAGGCTCCACCTCCGTATAGAAGTCCGGCCGGTGGAAGGCTGGCAGCTCAAAGCTGGTATATTGCATGGTCTGGGTGAGGCGGTTGACCACATAAGCGTATTGGTCGGCCTCCCGGTACAGGAACATCTGGTAGATCTGAGGAGTATTGATCCGCGTTCCCTGCAGTGCTGCCAGAATGCTGGTGAAGGCCTCGTAGCCGGTTTTTTCCTGGATCACATACTGCTGCAGGGTGGGCAAGGCATACACGGACATGGTGGACTGGTAAATTTCTCTCATGTGGTGGGACATATTCATGCTGCCCTGCGCCAGCAGATTGCTGTTCTCCGTGATGGCCTTCTTGACCAGGGCATCCTTCGTCAGGGAATAGGTGGCGACAACGGAAAAGATGGAGGGAATCAAGGTCAGAAGAAGGATGAGAATCAGCTTGGTGCGTAAATTCAATCTGAACATGTTCAGATATTCCACCTTTTAAGATGAGATTGTGGGTAGGTTCCAGAGGCGGGATTCATTACTATACGGGTATAAGGAACCACTAGTTATCATCTTAAGTAGGAGGCATGAGAGGTGTCAATGAGAAAAAAAAGAGCGGAGCTGCTCCACCAGACCCTGTTCCTGGGGCCGTCGCTGGTGTTCTTCTTCATGATTGTCATCATCCCGTTCATCATGGGGGTCTTTTATTCCTTCACCAACTGGAATGGGGTCTCCAGCCAATCCAGCTGGGTTGGCTTGGACAATTATATCTATTTATTCACCGACGATGAGGAATTTCTGAATTCCTTCAACTTTACCTTCCGGTTCACTCTGGTTTCAGGGATTTTGAACAATGCGTTGGGATTGGCCTTCGCCATCCTGCTGACCCAATCCACCAAGCTGAAGAACCTGCTCCGGCCGATTCTGCTGCTGCCCAATGTGATTGGGGGCGTTATTCTGGGCTTTATCTGGAACTTTATCTTCGTTGCGGGCTTTGGCGGAATTGCAGAGGCAACCGGGTGGTCCTACTTCGGGGGATGGCTGGGGGACAGCTTAACCGGCTTTTGGGGAATCGTCATTGTGTCCGCCTGGCAGGGCTCGGGTTATCTGATGGTCATTTATATTGCGGCTCTGATGGGCATCGAGAAGGATCTGGTGGAGTCCGCCCGCATGGACGGGGCAAGCGGCTTTAAGCTGTTCCGGCATATCCACTTTCCCTTGATTATGCCTGCGGTGACCATATGCGTTTTCCTGGCGCTGACAGGGGGGCTGCGGATTTTTGATGTGGTGTTCTCTCTGACCTCCGGAGGCCCCTTCGGCTCTACGAAATCCGTCGCCTACAATATCTGGGATGATTTCTCCGGGGTTTATTACGGATTGGGGACGGCCAAGTCAGTGGTTCTGTTCCTGACCGTGGCATTGGTGAGTGTGGTGCAGGTCCTGCTGATGAAAAAGAAGGAGGTGGCTTCCTGATGCAGACATCCAGCCGTTATACATGGAGGCTGCTCCTGGTTGAGTTGGTTTCGGTCATCGTCGCATTGCTGTTCCTGGTTCCGTTCTATTATATTCTGGTGAATTCCTTCAAAAGCTATAAGGATATTCTGCTGGACCCGTCCGCACTGCCCACGGAGCTTCTGTTCGGGAATTACCGGACCGCCTGGGAGCGGATGCACTATATCCAATCCTTTGGCAACTCCCTGTTAATCACGGTGCTTAGTATCGCAGGCATTCTCCTGATCAGCTCCATGGGCGCCTACCGGATCAGCCGTTTTCCTACCCGGTTCAACAAGTTTATTTTTACCCTTGCTATAACCTCCATGATCATTCCTTTCCAGGTGCTTATGATTCCGTTGGTAAAGATGCTTCAGAGCTTCAAGCTCATCGGTTCGCCCATTGGGGTGATCCTGTCCTACTTCGGTTTTTTCTTCGCCTTCTCCGCCTTTCTGCTGCACGGATTCCTGCAATCCGTTCCCCGGGAGGTAGAGGAAGCCGGCATTGTGGACGGCTGCAGCCAAACAGGAGTATTCTTCCGTATTGTAGCTCCCCTTCTTCGGCCGATTTTTGCAACCTTGATTATTCTGCACACCTTGGCCATCTGGAACGACTTCCTCCTGCCCTATATTGTGCTGACGGACCGGACCTATTGGACCATCCCGCTGCATATTTATCAATTTTTCGGAGAATACACGAAGGAGTGGAACTACGCCTTGCCTGTGCTGGTGCTGGGGATTACCCCCATGGTGGTCTTTTTTATCTTTTTGCAAAAGCATATTGTCCAGGGGATCGCTTCCGGTGCGGTGAAAGGTTAAGATTGTAGACCTTTTCGGTTCATTTCGTCGGTGGTCCTCCGGAAGCAAGGCTACCTATAATAGGAACGTCAGGATGTTCCATACCAATAAAGGGGGTATTCGTAGAAATGAAATCATCGTATGGTACAAAAAGCAAGCTGGGCGTGCTGCTTCTTGCGTCGGCATTGGCAGGTACTGCATTGACCGGATGCGGCGGAGGCAGCAAGGAAACAGCGGCAGGGTCCTCCGCTCCGGCGGCTTCCACAGGCACGGCGAAGAAGGAGGAGCTTAAGAAACCGGTCACCCTTACGATCTATCACTTCAAGACGAACATTCAGGATAAGCTGGAGAAGGCCGCCAAGGCTTTTCACGAGGATTACCCCTACATTACCGTGAAGATGGAAACCGGCGCGGAATATTGGACCACCCTGCAGACCAAGCTTGCCACCAACGCTCTCCCGGATATCTTCCAGAATGACGGTTACACGTCTGCGGTGCAATGGAAGGAGCAGCTGGAGGATTTGTCTAACGAACCCTGGGTGAAGCGGGTATTCGACTTTGCCAAGGAGCCGATGACCGTAGAGGGCAAGCTGCTGGGGATGCCGATGAATCTGGAAGGGTATGGGTTCGTCTATCATAAGGATATGCTGGCCAAAACGGGGATGGCTAAGCCGAGAACCTTGTCTGAAATCAAGGAGCTGGGTGAGAAGCTGAAGGCCCAGGGAATCCCGGCTTTCTCTAACGGCTACAAGGAGGCTTGGGTGCTGGGGGTGCACAACTTCAACATTCCGGTAGCTTACCATCCGAACCCGAACCAGTTAATTGAAGATCTGAAATCCGGCAAAACCAAGCTGGCCGATGAGAAGGTATTCCAGGATTGGGCCAATCTGTTCGAAACCACGCTGAAGTACGGGGCCAAGGATCCGATCCTAACGGATTATGCCGCACAGGTCCGCAACTTTGCCTCCAAGAAAACAGCGAGCATGCAGCAAGGCAATTGGGCGCAGGCGGACGTTACGAAGGTGGATCCCAATGCGGAAATCGGCGTTATCCCCATGGCCATCAATGACGACGCCGCAGCGATGGATAAGCTGGCGGTAGGGGTGCCGACGAACTGGGTGATCAGCAAGAAGTCCAAGGTGAAGGAGGAAGCGAAGCTGTTCCTGGATTGGCTGGTCTCCTCGGAGAAGGGGCAGCAGTTCCTGACCAACGAGTTCCTGTTTATCCCCGCATTGGACGGCATTAAATACGACACCAAGGTATTGGGCGGCATTGCTGCCGACCTGCTGGAATACAGCAAAGCCGGCAAAACCATCGGCTGGCACTTCTCCAAGTGGCCGTCCGGGTTCGACGCTTCCATTGCCATGCAGAAGTTTGTCAGTGGCAAAACCGACAAGGCCGGAATGATCAATGAAATCCAGAAGGCGCTGGACGATGCTGTGAAGAAGGAAAAGTCGCAAAAATAAAGCTCGTACAAGTAAAGCAAGGACAGGAGCATCCGCCCTGTCCTTGTTTATGTTATAGAGGAAGCATTGGTGCTACAGCTCCACTCTCAAGGTGCCCAGCATCTTGGCGATAGCCGGATCGTGATACGATAAGAATACACTTTCCCGCGTATCGAGTGCGGAAATTTGGCGGATGTCCTCCGCACTTAGCTCAAAATCGAAAATATCGAAGTTTTCGGCGATCCGCTCCTTGTGTACGGACTTGGGAATGGCTACAACTTCGCGTTGAATAAGCCAGCGCAATACGACCTGGGCCACGGATTTGTTGTACTTTTCTCCGATGGAGGTTAATACCTTGTTGCTGAACATATGGTTGCGTCCTTCGGCGAAAGGCGCCCACGACTGGTGCTGCACACCCTGTTCCTTCATAAAAACGGTGCTTTCGTGCTGCTGGTAGAACGGATGGGTTTCGATCTGGTTAACGGCAGGAATGATTTGATTATGCACGATGAGGTCCATCAGGCGGTCGGGCAGGAAATTGCTGACGCCGATGGCTTTGATTTTGCCTTCGCGGTACAGCTCCTCCATGGCACGCCAAGCCCCGTAATAATCGCCGAACGGCTGGTGAATGAGGTACAGATCGAGGTAGTCCAGCTGCAGCTTCTTCAGCGATTTGGCAAACGCCAGCTTGGCGCTCTCATAACCTGCATCCTGAATCCAGAGCTTGGTGGTGATGAACAGCTCCTCGCGCGGCAGACCGCTGCGTTTGATGGCGCGTCCTACCGCTTCCTCGTTGAGATAACCCGCAGCGGTATCGATCAGGCGGTAACCGGTCATTAATGCCTCATATACGGCGTTTTCGCATTCCTGCGCATCAGGGACCTGATAGACTCCGAAGCCCAGAAGGGGCATTTTTACACCATTGTTCAAGGTTACGGTTTGCATTGTAATTCCTCCCTGTATTCGAGTGTAAAATGGCAGCCGGCTGCATTACAATAAGCTTACGGCCTTCGTGTTACACGAAGTCAAGGGGCATCTTTACTTTTTTTTGTCCAAGGAGGAATACAGATGTTTACTGTCAAGGAAGCCGCACAGATAACGGGACTGACCGAGCATGCCATCCGTTTTTATACGGATAAGGGCCTGGTGCCCAGCGTTCAGCGCAGCTCCAACAATATTCGGATGTTCGACGAGGAATCGATAAACTGGCTGCATGGCATCAAATGCCTCAAACAATCCGGCATGCCGATTGAAGTGATTAAACGGTACGTCGACCTTTGCCTGGGAGGAAATGCGACCCTTGAGCAGCGGTACTCCATTATGAAGGAGCATAAAGAAGAGGCGCTTGTGAAGCTCGAAGAAGCCAAACGGCATGTTGCCCATTTGGAGCAAAAGATTGCATTGTATGAATCGATTCTGGAGCAAGGCATTCCCGACACCACCAATCCGGCTAACTGGGACAGCAGCATAATGCATATGCATTCCGATGTGTTTTACTCTGCCCCTGTGCGGAAGGGATAAGGCCTGAGAGGCTGAGCGCCCGGCTAACGAATCTCACACACGCTATTCTGCGAAGAACGGGCGTTGATAAAATCTAACGAATCTCTCACACGCTATTCTTCGTTTTGGAAGCATTTTGGCGCCAATTCGGACCAATAGCGTTGCTGAGATTTGTTAGATTTTAAACATGCCCCTATTCGGATGAATAGCACTGCTCAGATTCGTTAGCCACGCTGCCGCACATCCGGTCAAGACGTTTGGCAGAACCGTATTAGACCGTATCAAACAAGTGGGGTTTTGCCCATTTGCTTGATGCGGTTTTTTACAATTCCTTTATAAATTTACCATAAATTCCTTACATTCCATTGACATTCGCTAAATACAAGCCCCTTACACTGGGATAGGAGTTAGGTTAGGAACAAATTCCCAATAAAGGTGGGGTAAGCTTGAATTCGATGGAGGGAGAACTCACCATCCTTGCGCCGGCCATTGCCGCCAAGCCGGACCGGAAAACACAATCGCTGCTCCGTTTGAAGCGGAGGGAAAACGCCATCGGGTACCTGTTTCTGGCGCCTTCACTGCTGGTATTCGGCATCTTCCTGTTCTATCCGCTGCTGCAATCCCTTTATCTCAGCGTGCATCTGACTGACCCGCGCGGCCGGATCGCCGCTTTTGTGGGGCTGGAGAATTTCACGAATTTGCTCACCTCGGCTGTGTTCTGGAACTCGCTGAAGGTAACCGGGCTGTTTACGCTGCTTACGGTTCCCACGGGAATTGTGCTGGGTTTACTGCTGGCTGCCCTGACTCATACCCGGTTGCGGTATATGCGAGTGTTCCAGTTTATCTTCTCGCTGCCCTTGGCTCTGTCCGTGAGCACCACGGCCATTATCTGGATGATGCTGTATCATCCGACACTGGGCATGTTCAACTATCTGCTCAGCGTCATCAGCCTGCCTGCCGTCCAATGGCTGACGGACCCCTCCATGGCACTTTTCTCCATCGCCATCATGACCGTGTGGATGCATTCGGGCTTCAACTATATCGTGCTGCTCAGCGGCCTTCAGGGAATATCGGAGGAGATTTATGACAGTGCCAGAATCGACGGCTCCGGCCCGGTCCGGACCTTTGTGCAGATCGTGTTCCCTTTGCTGACACCGACTGTGTTCTTCCTGGTCATCGTGTCCATCATCCAGGCGTTCCAGGCCTTTGGCCAGATTCACATTTTGACCAAAGGCGGGCCTGCAGGCTCCACTGATGTGTTCGTTTATTCCATTTATAAAGAAGCCTTCGTCAATTACCAGTTCGGCACCGGCAGCGCCATGGCGCTTGTGCTGTTTGTAATCATCCTCATTCTGACGGTGATCCAGTTTACGGTGCTGGAGAGGAGGGTGCATTATCAATGAGCTTGAAGAGAATTTCCAGTCACAGCTTGTATTATGTGCTATTGACCGTTGCAGGGACGGTTATGGTTTATCCGCTGCTTTATACCTTCCTGGCGGTATTCATGACTCCGGATGAGGCGATGATGTATCCGCCCAAGCTGCTTCCGTCTGGTGTTTACCTGGAGAATATCCGGAAGGTGCTGGAGATTATCCCGGTTGCCCGGTTCATCTCCAACAGCTTCGTCATTGCCGCGCTGATCACCCTTGGACAAGTAGTAACGGGGGCCATGGCAGCGTATGCGTTTGCGTATGTGCCCTTCCGGTACAAGTCCTTCTGGTTCGCTCTGTTCCTGTCCACCATGATGATTCCGTGGGAGGTCACCATTATCCCCAACTACCTTACCGTCAAAAAATGGGGCTGGCTGGACTCCTATCAGGGCTTGACCATTCCGTTTCTGGCATCGGCCTTCGGTGTTTTCCTGCTCCGCCAGTTCTTCCTGCAGCTCCCCCGGGAGCTGTTCGAGGCGGCGCGGATGGACGGCTGCGGCCATATCCGGCACTTCCTGAAGATCGTGCTTCCCCTGTCCCGCCCGGTGCTGGCCACACTGTCCGTCTACGTGTTCCTGCAGTCCTGGAACATGTATCTCTGGCCCTTGCTCATCACCAACAGCACAGAGATGCGGACGGTTCAGATCGGAATCGGCATGCTGCAATTCGAGGAATTCACCTCCTGGAGCCTGGTTCTGTCCGGTGTTGCCATCGTTCTCTTGCCGTCCCTGCTCCTGCTGGTTCTGGGGCTGAAGCAGCTGGTGCGGGGCATAACGGCGGGAGCGGTCAAGGGCTAAACCCAACTCCGGGATTCCGGTGATCCCCGCCGTCAGGCGGTTCACAGTATACATACCAACCATTAAGGGAGAGAGAAACCAAACATGAAATCGATGATGCGAAAAGGTCTTACAGCGGTCCTGGCTGCCGGAGCATTAATGGCAACCGCCGCCTGCGGAGGCGTCACGGAGCCCGGAAGCAACGGCTCTGCTGCTTCCTTGCCTGCCAACAGCGAAAAACCCGCTGCCTCCACAGCCGCAGCCGACAAGAAGGAGCCGGTGAAGATTGTTTGGTGGCATTCCATGGGCGGCGAACTGGGAAAGGCAATAGACAAGGTTGTGACAGATTACAACGCTTCGCAAACGGGCATCAAGGTAGAGGTTGTGTACCAAGGCACCTACGATGAGAGCTTGAACAAGATGAAGGCCTCCATGGATTCCAAAAGCGGCCCCAATATGATCCAGGTATTCGAAATCGGCTCCCGGTTCATGATCGATTCCAAGGCCATTACCCCGGTTCAGACCTTCATCGACCAGGAAAAATACGATTTGTCCCAGCTGGAGGAAAATATTCTCGGCTACTATACCTTTGAAGGCAAGCAGTATTCCATGCCGTTCAACACCTCCAACCCGATCCTTTATTACAACAAGGATATGTTCAAGGCAGCGGGCCTAGATCCTGAGAAGCCGCCTCAAACCTTCGAAGAGGTGAAAAAGGCTGCTGCCGCTTTAACCAAGGACGGTAAAACCGGCGCTTCCTTCGCCATCTATGGCTGGTTTGCCGAGCAGTTCTTCGCCAACCAAGGCGCCGAATATGTGGATAACGGCAATGGCCGCACCGCTCCGGCCACCAAGTCGCTTGTGAACAGTGAAGCCGGCCTTAAAACTCTCTCCTGGTGGAAGGACCTGGTAGACACCAAGTCCGCCGTGAACC
>JAEWAA010000542.1 GCA_023391955.1 Bacillota bacterium
ACATTGAGGTGCTGCTTATGCCGGAGCTAGCGGCAAGAGGGGGAGATTCCCGGTGGGGAGAGGCGTTCCGGCGGGTGTCCCAAAAGCTGCTGGTGGCGCTGCCCCAAGGCTGGAGGGAGCAGGCTGAGCTGGTCAGGCGCCGCATCCTCGTAGACGGTGCGGGCTGGTACGCCCGGACCCCCGATGCCCAGGAGGCCGTGCTGGCCGTCCTGCAGGATGCTTTGTGGGCCGGTAAAAAGGCAACATTCCGCTATGGAGGTACTGGCGGAGGGGAGGAACTGACGGACCGGACCGTGAGTCCTTGCGGCCTGGTGGTCAAAGGCACCGTTTGGTATTTGGTGGCCGCACCGGAATGTGTTGGGGATGAGACTGGCCGCGGAGACAGTGGCGGCGTCGGAGGTCCAGGCAGCGCGGTGACTGCGGATTCGCTGCGCACGTACAGGGTGTCTCGCATCCGGGAGGTCCGTATGCTGGAGCGGGCCGCGGCGGAGGTTCCGCCGGAGTTTAACCTGGCCGCCTATTGGGAGGCCTCCCTGGTGCGGTTCCGGGAGCAGCTTCCCGTATATCCCGCTGTTGTGGAGGGGGTGCCGGCGGGCATCCGGCAGCTTGGGGAAACCCGCTTTGTCCGGCTACTGCGGACGGAGGCCATAGAAGGCGGGCGGCTCCGGGCGCAGGTGGAGTTCAACACAATGGAATCCGCGGCTTCCATTGTGTTGGGTTTGCAAGGAGCGGTGGCAGCGGTGGAGCCGGCGGAGCTTGTGCGGGACATCGCCGATAAGGCCATGCGGCTGGCAGGGCTGCACGGGGGTGTGACGTGCGTCCCGCTTCTTGACAATGATGGTCCAACAATCATATAATTTCACCATATATGCACAATTTGCTGAAAAAGGGCTTGGAAAAGGAATAGTAGCGTACGGGGAGACATTACAGAGAGCCGGAAGCGGTGGAATCCGGCATGTCGCGCCTCTGGCGAACTCGCCTTGGAGCCTGAAGGATGAGAGGAACCGGCTGACAGACTATTTTGTCCGGCGGCGCCTTCAGTCCGACCGAAGTAAGCCCGCGTTAAGGGCTGATGAAGTGGATGGGCAAGGGGTTGCGGCGATAAGCCGACAGCCGTGCCTATCAAGCAGGGTGGTACCGCGGGAAGCCGATGCTCTCGTCCCTAGCAGGTTTTTTATGCTGGAGGCGGGGGCTTTTTTTGTGAAAAAAAACGGGAGGAAGTTGGCTATGGCAGAAGAAGTGAAGGAAATGAAGGAAACGGGATATAACCCGCAGGTGTTGGAGCCCAAGTGGCAGACAAAATGGGATCAGGAAAAAACCTTTAAGGTACTGGAGAACAGCCCTAAGCCGAAATTTTATGCGCTGGATATGTTCCCCTATCCCTCCGGAGCCGGGCTGCATGTAGGCCATCCGGAAGGGTACACGGCTACCGATATTGTATCCCGCTACAAGCGGATGAAGGGCTTCAACGTGCTCCATCCCATGGGCTGGGACGCTTTCGGTTTGCCGGCGGAGCAATATGCGCTGGATACGGGGAATGACCCCCGGGATTTCACCAAGAAGAATATTGAAACCTTCAAGCGGCAGATCAAGTCTCTGGGCTTCTCCTATGATTGGGACCGGGAAATCAGCACCACGGACCCGGATTATTACAAGTGGACCCAGTGGATCTTTATCCAGCTGTATAAGATGGGCCTGGCCTACGTGGACGAAGTTCCTGTGAACTGGTGCCCTGCGCTGGGCACGGTGCTGGCCAACGAAGAAGTGATTGACGGCAAAAGCGAACGCGGCGGCCACCCGGTCATCCGCAAGCCCATGCGCCAATGGGTGCTGCGTATTACCGCTTATGCGGAGCGTCTCCTGGAGGATCTGGAGGAGCTGGACTGGACCGAAAGCATCAAGGACATGCAGCGCAACTGGATCGGCAAGTCCAAGGGAGCGGAAGTGCGTTTTGCTATCGACGGCGTGGCCGATGCGGAGCTGACAGTCTTCACCACCCGCCCGGATACCCTGTTCGGCGCCACCTATTGTGTGCTGGCTCCCGAGCATGAGCTGGTTGCCAAGATTACCACATCGGAGCAGGAAGCGGCAGTGAAGGAATACCAGGACAAGGCCGCCCGCAAAAGCGACCTGGAGCGGACGGATCTGGCCAAGGACAAAACCGGCGTGTTTACCGGCGCCTATGCCGTTAATCCCGCAGACGGACGCAAGGTGCCCGTCTGGATTGCCGACTACGTGCTGGCCGGCTACGGCACCGGCGCTATTATGGCAGTACCCGGCCATGACGAGCGGGACTATGCCTTCGCCAAGCAGTTCGGCCTGCCGATCGTGGAAGTGGTGCAGGGCGGCAACCTGGAGGAAGCGGCCTACGCCGGAGACGGCGCCCATGTAAACTCCGGCTTCCTGGACGGCCTCGCCAATGAAGCGGCTATCGCCAAGATGATCGGCTGGCTGGAGGAGAACGGCAAAGGCAAGGGCAAGGTCACCTACCGCCTGCGGGATTGGCTGTTCAGCCGCCAGCGGTACTGGGGCGAACCGATCCCGATCCTGCATCTGGAGGACGGCACTATGAAGCCGGTCCCCGAATCGGAGCTGCCGCTGGTGCTGCCCCACACGGATGCCATCCGTCCCTCCGGCACAGGGGAGTCCCCCTTGGCCAACCTGGAGGACTGGGTGAACACGGTGGACCCGGAAACGGGCATGAAGGCCCGCCGGGAGACCAACACCATGCCCCAATGGGCAGGCAGCTGCTGGTACTATCTGCGTTATATCGACCCGAAGAACAGCGAAGCCCTGATTTCCAAGGAGCTGGCTGACAAATGGCTGCCCGTTGATCTCTACATCGGCGGCGCCGAGCATGCGGTGCTTCACCTGCTGTACGCCCGCTTCTGGCACAAGGTGCTGTATGATCTGGGCGTTGTGCCGACCAAGGAGCCCTTCTATAAGCTGGTCAACCAGGGCATGATCCTGGGCGAAAACAACGAGAAGATGTCCAAGTCCAGAGGCAACGTGGTAAACCCCGACGATATCGTCGGCCAGTTCGGTGCAGATACCCTGCGCATGTACGAAATGTTCATGGGCCCGCTGGAGGCGACTAAGCCCTGGAGCATCACCGGCGTGGAGGGCATCTACCGCTTCCTGAACCGGGTATGGCGCTTGTTCATCGGCGAGAACGGACAGCTTCAGGAGAAGATCGTGAAGGACGGCGAAACCACCGACGCGTTCAAAAAGATATGGCACAAGTCCATCAAAAAAATCGGCGAGGACTATGAGGGTCTGCGCTTCAACACCGCCATCAGCCAAATGATGATTTTCGTCAACGAAGCGTACAAAACGGATGTGCTGCCGCTTCAGGCCATGCAGGATTTTGCCCAGCTGATGGCGCCGATTGCACCGCATATTGCCGAAGAGCTGTGGGAGCGTCTCGGCGGCTCCGAAGGCATCACCTATGCTGCTTGGCCGCAGGCGGATGAAGCCTGGACGGTGGACAGCGAGGTGGAAATCGTGGTGCAGGTCAACGGCAAGATTGTGGAGCGCCTGAAGATCGCAGCCGACTTGTCCGAGGAAGCCATGGAGGAAGCAGCCCGCGCTTTGGAAAAGGTGCAGGCGGCTATCGAGGGCAAAACCGTACGCAAGGTGATCCGGGTTAAAGGCAAGCTGGTAAATATCGTAGCAAATTAAGGACAATTTTGGAGACCCGGGGACGTTTATAGGTTCCCGGGTTTTATTTTTTCCAAGAGGAGCGATATACAGATGGAGCTTGGGGTACGGATTGGCATCGGAAATACGGCGGAGATTTTTGAGGCGGACCAGGGCAGGGTGGTCAAGCTGTTTGTGAAGGGGTACCCCGAGTCAAGCATGATGAAGGAGCACGAAAATTCCCGGCTGCTCCATGGCCTTGGGCTTCCGGTGGCGCTAAGCTACGGAATGGTACAGCACGGGGAACGCCACGGGATTATTTACGACCGGGTGGAGGGCGACTCGCTGCTGGATTTGCTCATGGCGGATCCTTCCATGCTGGAATCAGGGGTGACCGCGCTGGCGGCCCTGCACCGGACTATGCTGGCCTGCCGGCTGCCGGAGGCCTTGAGCCTGAAGGAGATCCTGCGGCAGTATATTGGCCGGAGCAAGGACCTGGGCGAGGCCCACAAAGAGAAGCTGCTCATTTTGTTGGAGGAGCTGCCGGATGGGGACTATTTTTGCCATGGGGACTTTCACTTCGGCAATGTTATGGCGGGACCGCAAGGGCATACGGTCATCGATTATATGAACATCTGCCGCGGGCATACATATGGGGATATTGCCAGAACCGTGTATTTGACGGAAATGACCCCGGTGCCTGCTGAGGCGGGGGATCAAACGGAATTTTTGCTGAAGCTGAAGAAGAGGGCTGCTGATCTGTATCTGGAACAAATGGGCGTAACCCGGGAGGAATTGTCCGGCTGGCTGATGGTCACGGCTGCAGCACGGCTGGGTGAGCTTCGCCGGGAGGAGCAGGCGGAGCGGGAGTCGGTGCTGGAGTATTTGCGGCATAGCGGCCTTTTTAACTGACGGACTGGGATCTCCGTGCAACAACATATGTTTTCTGCCATATAAAAAAGAGGGCCTCGGGCCCTCTTTTACTTACCTGCCTGCCGCTATTCGATGGCGTTCAGAAAAGCTGCGTCCACCTTGGCCAGGTCCTCATAAAATTTGGCGTGGGTGATGCGGATCAGCCTGTTGAACATGCCGTCCAACTCATGGTCCATGAGCTTCAGGCCCTCCTCGGTAATGCCTCCCGGCACGGCTACCCGCTTCTGCAGGGTTTCCGGGGTAAAGCCGCCTTCCGTCAGCAGAAGTCCGGTGCCCAAGAGCATCCGGGACGCCATGCGGGTGGCTTCCTCGTAGGGGATGCCCGTTTCCACCGCCGCGGCATCCACAAACCGCTGAACCAGCAGCGCAAAAAAAGCCGGTCCGCAGCTGGACAGATCCGAGGTGATCCGGGTGTGTTTTTCGTCGATGCGGATAGGCTCACTGATGGGGGCCAGAAGCTCCTCCAGAGTTGTTTTATGCTATTCCTCCATGCGGGCTCCGTACATGCATAAGGGTGCGCCGTTTTGGACGAAATTGGTGATGCTGGGGATCACCTTGGCAATTTTGCAATTCAGCTGCTCCTCCAGGTGGCGGATCAGCACGGGGGAAGTAATGGAGACGATGATTTGCTCCGGCATGGTGAGCTTCCTGATTTCGTCCAGCACCCGCTTGTATTCGGCAGGTTTGACACAGATAAAGATCAGATCCGCCTCCAGCACCACTTCAATATTGGAACGGGCAGCCAAGAGACCGGGATGCTTTTCGGCCAGGGCCAATACCTTCTCACGGGTACGGTTGGCGGCAATGATGGCAGAGGGGGCCAAAGCGCCGGACCGGATCAGGGCTTCGATCAAAATACTCCCCATACTGCCGGTTCCGATAAAGCCGACCTTCATGAAGTCCTCCTCCTCGCTTTCGGGTAGGTGAAAGTCCCTTTGGCAGAACGCAGGGACGTTTTGTGCATGTATATGCCGAAGCGTTGATGATTATGCCGGACTAGCGCAGCAAGGCAATCGCGTTAGAGTAAGGTGAAGGCAGCGCAGAAATGGTTATATCCCTTTTGTCTAACGAATCTCACAGCGCTTATTTGGCGAAAAATCGGCTGTTTGCCAACGTAACGAATCTGAGCCACGCTATTGCTTACATTGGGGCTCCTTTCAGTGTCTTTGAGCTGGAATAGGGTGCCTCAGATTCGTTACAACCGGAAAAGTGGCCATCTGAGCGAAATAGCGTGGCTGAGATTCGTTAAAAAATCCATACCCCCGTTTTTCTGCCAACTATACGCTCACTCCCTTTATACAAAAGTGAAAGTTGCCGCGTCCGCCTCCGCATTTTCATTCCTGGCGACGGCGGCAAGGCCGTGCGGGATTCTAATGCAATAGCCCGGACTAGCGCAAAGGCACTCTTGCCCGCAGCCTGCAGTTTACGCTATAATGGGCACAATTGAACATGGGCGCGGAAGCACCGCCGTTTACAAGCCGGAAGGCTATGTGACGGCGGTTTTTTGTTGTGGAGGAGCGCCGCACCCTTAAAGGAGAATGTGGACATGGCGATGTGGCTTCGGCTTCATTGGAAAAAGCTAATGTTTGTGGCGCTGCTGCTGGGAGCGGCGGGGTTCGGGTTTGTGCGTAAGGCGGTAGAAGAGCGCGTCGCGTCGGAATGGACCGAAGTGAATCAGGAAATGCAGTCCCTGTTGAATACCTCCGGGCAAAATGAGGATACGGCATCGGCTGCCCCGGATGCGCCATCATCGTCGCCGGTACCATCACCAACCGCACCATCGATAACCTCCCCGGCCCCGGTGGGGCCTACCGCAGTACCCCCCAAATCCCCTGGGGGAACAACCGCTGCTAAGCGCCTCATCGACATCAATACGGCGTCGGCCTCACGCCTGGATGAGCTGCCCGG